>JBAUZR010000461.1:0-5927 GCA_049585375.1 Acidobacteriaceae bacterium | reverse complement strand
CGTATGTCCGGCGTTTGAGAATGGGCGCGCGCACGAGTTATTGGAGGCAGGGCCCTTCGGCACCGACGCCGACGTGCTGACCTGGCAGGAAGACGAGAGCCCATTCGCCCTGACGGTGAAGGGCCTGCGCGATCGCGGCATCGCCACCGGACGCGTGGGGCTGGATGAGGAGATGAAGTTCATCTTCGCCAACAGCCTGGCCCAGGCCGGACCGGGGCTGACATTTGTCGTCGCCACGCCGGTAACTGGAGGCTGCCGCATGATTAAGGATGCCCATGAAATTGAGTGCATCCGCACAGCGTGCGCGGCGACCCTGGCCGTCTACAAGGCCGTTTACCAGTCGCTGCGGGAAGGCATGACCAACCTCGACGTGGAGCGGCTGGTGGACGAAGGCTATAAGCAGGTCGGATTACCGGGCGACGCCACGCTCAACATCGGCACCTACACGGCCAACCCGCACGGCTCGCGTTCGGTGCAGACGATTCGCGATGGAACGATTCTTATGATCGACGACGGCTGCAGGGTGGAAGGCTACTCGTCGGACATTACCCGGACCTTTGTTTTGGGCAAGCCGTCAGACAAGATGAAAAAAGTTTTCGACATCGTGCACCAGGCGCAGCAGGCGGCACTGAAGGCCGCGCGTCCCGGCGTGGAGCTGGCCAGCGTGGATGCGGCAGCGCGCCAGGTGATTGTCGATGCCGGCTACGGACCGGGCTTCAGGTACTTTTCCCACCGCGTCGGACACGGCCTGGGCATGGACGGCCACGAGTGGCAGTACCTGGTGAAGAACGACATGTTCGGCTGGGAATTGCACCCGCACATGCAGGCCAACATGGTCTTCAGCGATGAGCCTGGGATTTACATCCCGGGCGAGTTCGGGGTGAGGCTCGAAGACGACATGCACGTGGGCGAGAACGGCGCGGAGCTGTTGACCCCGGCCAGTCCTTCGCTGGAAGATCCCTTCGGCACGGCGTAGCGCCGGCGGACAATGTCAGACGTGGTGTCCGACGTTCTGGCAAAGCAAAGGACCGGCTCCGGCCGGTCCTTTGCTGCATCGCAATCAACCAGATCAGGCTTGCTTGCCGTACTCCGTCACAGCAGGCGGGTTGCGGAACTGCGTTCCCCGCTGGTGCCAGTAGGGGTAGATCGGCGTTTGCTCGCTGGCGCGGTCCAGCTTCTCCACCTGCTGCGGTGTCAGGTTCCAGCCCGCCGCCTGCAGGTTCTGCTGCAGCTGCTCCGCATTGCGCGCCCCGACGATCACACTGGAAACCGTAGGCCTTTGCAGCAGCCAGTTCAGCGCAACCTGCGGAATCGTCTTTCCCGTTTCCTTTGCGACCGCATCCAGCGCATCGACAACGTTATAAAGATATTCGTTGTCGACCGGCGGACCGGCTTCCGCGGTCTTATGCAGGCGGCTGGTTTCCGGCATGGGCTTACCCCGGCGGATTTTGCCGGTCAGGCGTCCCCACCCCAGCGGACTCCAGACCAGCGCGCCAACGCCCTGGTCGATTCCGAGCGGCATCAGTTCCCACTCGTATTCGCGTCCAACCAGCGAGTAGTACACCTGGTGGGCGACATAGCGTGGCCAGCCGTATCGGTCGGATACCCCAAGCGACTTCATCAGCGCCCAGCCGGAGAAGTTGGAGCAGGCTATGTAGCGAACTTTGCCGGCACGGACCAGAGTTTGCAGCGTGTCCAGCGCCTCCTCGACAGGCGTAAACGCGTCGAAGGCGTGCAGATGGTAAATGTCGATGTGGTCCGTGCCCAGGCGGCGCAGGCTGGCGTCGCACTGGTCGAGAATGTGGAAGCGCGAGCTGCCCTGGTCGTTCGGGCCTTCGGCCATAGGAAAGAAAACTTTGGTCGAGATCAGCACCTCGTTGCGCTTTTTGCCCAGCGCCTTGCCGAGGATTTCTTCGGCGAGGCCGGTTGAGTAGCCGTTGGCCACGTCGAACAGGTTCACGCCGGCATCGATGCACAGGTCGACGAGGCGGCGGGCTTCCTCGACGCCCGTATTGCCCCACGCGGCGAAGAATTCGTTACCGCCGCCGAAGGTGGCGGCGCCAAAACTGAGAGCGGAAACTTTGAGTCCGGAGCGTCCGAGAAAGCGATAGTCCATACCCGGAAAGATGCGCGAGACCTGAGGATCGGTGCACGAACAGCGTTCAGGGCACAGGGTGTAGCGACAGGGCACAGGGTACGGAAAACCCGAAGTGCGCCCGATTAGTAGAGGACTTTCTTCGACGAGTCGAGCCAGAGCTGGAAGGATTCCCAAGCCTGCTCGTGGAGCAGCGGAGCGCTCGGAATCCGGCGCTCCGATGTCGGCAACGTGAATTCGCGGTACAGAGCCGCATCGTCGAACGCGATCCGGGCAGCGTCGGCGCTGGTGTTGCCGTACCAGATGCGGCCGATGTGAGCCCAGTAGATCGCAGCCAGGCACATGGGGCACGGTTCGCAGCTGGTGTAGATCTCCGCACCCTCCAGGCTGAAGGCGTTCAGCCGGCGGCACGCATCGCGAATGGCAACGATCTCGCCGTGCGCGGTGGCATCGTTGGTGCGGGTGACGGAGTTGGCGCCTTCGCCGACGATGACGCCCTCACGCACGATCACCGCGCCAAAAGGGCCGCCGCGGCCCTGTCGGACATTGTCCGACGCCAGCTCGATCGCGCGGCGCATGAAGTCCGGATTGGGTTCTGCTTTCATGGTGAGGACGTCCGTATCTATCCTTTGCACGCTCACCGGGAGTGCGAGCGCTCGGCCGACACCGTTTATACCGCAGCCACAGGGCGCGTCTGCGCTCGCGGCTTCTTCTTCAGGTGAACATAGCGCCACAGGTTGGCGGCGGCCACCACAACGCAAACCAGCACCCCCCAGGGAAAGAGGCGAGCGAGCCAGTGATTCATCGACTGCGTCACCGCATGCGCCTTCTCCGGCGTGAACGTGGGTGAAACGACCGCAGCCACGATGTTCGCGCGCAGCAGCCAGCAGAAGAACGCCGCGCCGACGATATCGATGAGGAGGCGCGCGGTGATCCGCGGTCCCGTCCAGAAGGGCCGGACCAGGTTGAAGCTGGCCATCACCGCGTTGGCCAGAGTCAGGACGAGCATGGCCCAGAAGAAGATCCCCCATTGCGCGCTGAACACGATGTGGAGATTGCCCAGGTGGAAGCTGAACGGCGCGGCCATATTGACGCTCCACCAGAGCAGCACCGCCAGATTGACTGCCAGCTCGATGGCAGACGTGGAGCGCGGGATGAGGCTCGGGTGTCGGACAGGCGGCAGCTTGCGTGGATTCCACGATTCGAGGATGTGCTGCTGGGCATGCGTCCGCTCGAGGATCGCAAACACCAGAGTGACGATGCCCATAGCGGCAAACCAGCCCGTCCACAGGTGCGACCAGGTGAGTCCGACCACCAAAAGCCAGTGCGCCGAGCGGTCGGCTCCAAAGCCGGGACTGAGCAGGGTCACCAGCCACCCGAGAAAAACGGGCACCAGCAGGCAGAACGTCACCACGACGACGACGAAACGATAGATCGGAAACAGCAGCGGCCCGATCAGCGACTGCTGCGGCAGATAGCGGTTCGCCACCAGAATCGGCGATCCCCGCTGGCGCAGGAGTTCTTCCAACTCGCCTTCAGTGAGGGGGCGGCCGAGGACGCGGGAGCGCTCCTCCATCTGCGAACGGATGTCTTCTGACAACTCGGCGATCATGTCGTCCTGCTGCCGGCGCGGCAGCCAGAAGCGGACAGCCTGCAGATAACGATTAACGAGATCCATGGTGGTTCTCCTGGAAGATAGCGCGGACGGAAGTGTCGAGGTGCTGCCACTCGGCCATGAGCTGCAGCAGGACGCGGCGGCCGTCGGCGGAAAGGCGGTAAAAGCGCTTGTTGCGTTTTTCGTGCTCGCGCCACTCGCTCACCAGCAGGCCCTGCGACTCAAGGCGGCGCAACAGCGGATAGAGCGTGCCCTCGTCCATCTCCAGGCCATTCTCGGCCAGCTCCCGGCGCAGCGTGTACCCGTACTGCTCCGTGTGCAGCGCGGCCAGCACAGCCAGAACGAGAGAGCCGCGGCGGAGTTCAAGACGAAGGTTATCGAGGGCATCGGGTTGCATGACAGTACGATGTCGAACATCGTATGCGACACACACTATGCGACACACAGTAGATATGTCAAGAGGAGAAATTCGAGATAGTGTTAGGAGCCAGGGCGGCGCAGGTTTCGAATGCTGAAGAAAATTGCTTTGCTCCGGGATCGAGTGGCGGACTGGGAGGCCTATCCGTTCTCCGTGCCCGTCATTCGCGCCCTGGATACCCTGGCTCTGCGCTCGCGCGTCTGCTTCTTTGCCGGCGAAAACGGAAGCGGAAAATCGACTCTGCTGGAAGCCATCGCCGTTCATTATGGATTCGGGCGCGAAGGCGGGACGCGCAGTTTTCTGAATGACTCGACGAAGAGCAACCGGTCGATCGACCCTCTGGTCAGCGCGCTGCGGCTGTCGTTCGATGTAAGAACGGGTGCGGGGTTTTACCTGCGGGCGGAGAGCTTCTTCAACTCCGCAAGCTGGATCGATGAGACGGACGAGAAAACGGCGTACCCGGGCCTTACAGCGCCACCGCTCAGTGCCTTCTACGGCGGCAGGAGCCTTCACACCCGCTCGCACGGTGAGACGTTTCTTCAGGTGATCGAGCTCAAAATGCAGCGCAACGGCCTTTTCCTGCTGGACGAGCCGGAGGCCGCCCTGTCGCCGCAGCGGCAACTGTCTTTCCTGATTCTGTTGCATGAGACCGTCCGGCGGCACAAGGATGCGCAGTTCATCATCTCGACCCACTCGCCCATTCTGCTCGGCTATCCCGACGCGCAGATATTCTCCTTCGACGAGGAGCGAGTCCAGGAGATCGACTACGAGCAGACGGCGCCCTTCCAGATTGTGCGGCGATTCGTGAACGATCGGGATCGATTTCTGCAGGAACTTTTGAGAGAGGCGCCGACGCTGTTTGCTGGTGAGGGGGAAGACGCATGAATGGATCGAGCTGGAGAAGCGCGGACGCGTTCCTGCTGCTGCTGGCCCTGGCCGCGGGGCTGGCCATCGCCTGGGTCGACGCTCGTCCCCACTGGGACGACAGCGGCATCACCGCCGGCATGCTGCTGCTGTCGGCGGCCGTCCTGGGGCTGATCGGCCCACGGCGCCCGTGGCTGTGGGCGCTCGCCATTGGCCTGTGGGTGCCCCTGCACCTCATCTTGCAGAAGCCGTCGATCGGCAATGTCCTCGGCGGATTTGTGATCCTGGCCTTCCCGATGGCGGGCGCTTTTGCGGGGATGGCGGTGCGACGCCTGCTTGCGCGCTCAAGCCAGCCCCAGGCCTGAATCGGGCACTGAGCCTGCTTTACTCGCGGATCAGCCTGAGCGGCTCGGCCAGCAGCGCGTAGCCGGTAAGAACCCCCGCGCTTTCGAGAAAAAGATAGACGGCCACGACGAGAACCCGGCGAGAGCCATGAGGCGACAGCCCGGGTTGCGCGAGCTCCTGCGCGACCAACAACGCCCCACAGGCCAGTCCGGTGAGAACCGCAAGAGCCCATCCCATGCGTCGCGGATTGAGCCGGGCAGGCAGGTTGTGCGGTCTTCGAAAGCGCCTTTCGCCGCGGCCGAGAGCCCCGCGCAGCCATGGAGCCAGAAGTGCGGTGACATCGTCCAGGAGATCGGTACTGGATTCCTCCAAGGCCGGTAACAGTGCCGTACCGACAGACCAAACCACGACGAACAGCAGCAGAGAGCCGCAGAAGGCAGTGAAAATGGCTCCCGGGATGGAGTTCCGGAAATACTCTGGATAAAAGGCCAAAGCGACCAGGGCTCCGGCCGGGATGGCAAGTTTTGTCCGGGCAGGACTCCGGGGCGATTTCGCGGCGGGGGCCGAGAGCAGGAGCCAGGCGGCGGCCG
>JBAUZR010000460.1:0-4721 GCA_049585375.1 Acidobacteriaceae bacterium | reverse complement strand
GGTGGAGATAGTCGTAGCCGAGATAGACCACGACATCGCGGTCCTTGGGCAGGAGCCGGATGGCCTTCTCTCCGATGCTGGCTGACTCCTGGTAATTTCCTTTGAAGCAGAGGTAGCGCTCCTCCTCTCGCAGAAGCCGCGCATTATTCTGCATGGGAGGAGTGGCGCGTTTCATCCATACTCCGGCCACCTCGAGCTTGTGGGCCTCGATGCCGGCATTCATACCGCCGGCGACGATGGACGCATTGCGGGGGGAGAGGCCCCAGGCTTTTCGATAAAAGCTCTCCGCCTTTGTGTAATCGTGGCGCGAGGTGTAGAGATCGCCCAGGGCCAGATAAGGCACGTAGAGGCGCGGATCGGCTTTGGCGAGGCGATCGAAGTACATTTCCGCGTCTTTGTCGCGGCCCACCACGCGTGACGCGAAGCCCAGTGAGGTGAGCGCCGAGCGGCTTGTGGCATTTTGCGCGAGGACTTTCTTATAGAGGGCGATCGCCTCCTCAGGCTGGCCGAGCTTCATGAGGACGTCGCCGGAGAGCTGGAGGTTGTTCGGATCGTTGGGGCTGAGGGCGAGGGCGGCCTGAACATCGGCGTGGGCTCCATTGAAGTCGCCGGTGGCAAGGCGGATGGTGG
Source organism: Acidobacteriaceae bacterium (assembly GCA_049585375.1). GTDB lineage: Bacteria > Acidobacteriota > Terriglobia > Terriglobales > Acidobacteriaceae > Palsa-343. Next base: position 4,091 of record JBAUZR010000460.1, on the reverse strand, counting down.
CGCGCAGGCGCAGGAACGGCACCCGGTCGGCCCCCTGCTCGTCAAGAGCGCCAATTTCACTTTGGGCGAGAGCGAGCTGCTTTTGCGCGGGGTCGTCCTGATCCGTATCGCGGTAAAGGCTCTCCAGATCCATGTGCATCTGGATCGGGTAAAGAGGTCCCTCCGCTGGGTTCGGAGGCAGATGGGCCAGCGCGGTGTTGTACTCCTGGATTGCGTCGTCAGGATGGTCTTCGAGCTGGGCGATCTGGCCGCGGATGGCATGGAGGCGGTAGTTGTCGGGCTCCGCATGGGCAACGCGATCGAGGAAGGCGTTGGCGCGGTCGTTGGATCCGGCGGCCACTTCCGCCTGGGCGGCCGACAACTGCAGATTCATGTCCTTCGGTACGGCGTTGGCCGCATCGGTGTACAGTCTGGCCGCTTCGTCGAGATTGCCGTTGAGCTGGTAGGTATAGCCCAGCTCCGCCTTGATGTCCGGGGTGGGATGAGGGATGGCCTTCAGCTCATTGATGGCGTCGCCGTACTGGCCCATCTGGCGGTAGTAGCCGGCCAGGGACCGCTCCACATCGGGATTGTTGGGGGCGCGACGCTTCGCCAGATCCAGGTAATGGCCCGCCTCGTCGAAGTTCTTCTGGTGCTGGTAGGCGATGGCCATCAGGACTTCGGAGCGGGCACTGGGGGCCATGCGCTCGGCCGTGCCGAGGGTCTGGAGGGCAGTGGTGTCGTCGCCGGAGCGCAGCTGCAGCTCTCCGAGGAGGACTTCGTCGTTCACCCGTTTGGGATTGGAGGTCACAATTCTCTGGAGCAGATTTTCCGCGTCTTTGTTCCGTCCCATCTCGGCGTAGGTCTGAGCGAGGCCGGAGAGGCCTTCGACCTCGCCCGCCTGCAGACGGAGGCCATGGTTATAAGAGTCGATAGAGAGGTAAAAGTTGTGGTTGAGACGGGCCGCATAGCCCAAAAGGAACCAGAGATGGGGATCGCTGGGGGAGGACTGGGCGGCACGCTGGGCAAGCGCCTGCGCTTCCGCGTGATGGCCCTGCTGCAAAGCCAGCTCGGCGGCGCGTGCGAGGCGCGCATTCTGAATGTTCGACCCCCACCCCAGGGATTGTCCCGAAGACGTCGCCTGGCCGGTCCCTTTTTGCGGTTGCGTCGAACCATTGGGGCCCACCTGATACGTCTGTCCGCGAGAAATCGGCACTAAGGTGAAGAGGAGAACAGGCAGAACTGCAATCTTCAGGAACCGGGGTCGGACTTTAGGCATACGAACTAGCTGCTCTTGCACTTTCGGCGTTGGATGCTGCGGGGGGCGGCAACGTTGGCTCTGAGGGGGGAATTGGAGCCGTTGGCGGGTGACAAGTGAAGCAACCACAGGGAGTCCGGGGGAATCCAATGCATTTTCGAGAGGACACCCTTGCAGAAAGTTGAGCCAGTCGCGCCGGGAGCACGGCCGATTCCGCTGAGTCTGATCTTTGCTACAGCACTGGCGGTTCACCTGCCGCTTCTGCTCATGGAGCTGCCGCTGCGCTCCTACGACACGAACCTGCACATCTTTTTCGCGTCGCATTATCTGCATCACTGGTTTGATCCATGGAACACGAAGTGGTACGCAGGATTTTCACAGACGACGTATTTGCCGGTCCCCCAGCAGTGGATTGCAGTGGTTTCGCACATCACTGGCCTGGTGATGGGCTACATGATGGTCCAGCTGGCGGGAATTCTGCTGCTGGTCCTCGGAGTCTACCGTTTTTCGCGGCTCTGGGTGAGCGAGCGGGCGGCTTCTTACGCGGCTCTGGCAACGGTTTTTGTCGGCGCTGAAAGTTTTCTGGTCTACGCGGCCGGCCAGTTGTCGACCACCTGCGCGGCGCCGCTTTATCTGAATGCGCTGCCGTTTCTGTTTGAGTGGATTCGCTACGGGCGCTGGAAGGGCTTCATCAAGGGACTGGTGCTGTTTACCGCGGCTGCAGCCACGCACAGCGCTACCCTCGTCTTTGGATCGCTGTTGTTTGCCCTCCCGGTGGTGGCTCTGGCGTTCATCGATCGTGAAGGGGGCGAGCGCGCCCCGGTTTCGTCCCTGGTGTTTCGCGCGGTGGCAATCACGGTGGCAGCCGCAATCGCCATCGCGGCGGTGCTGGCGCCGTTCTGGATCGCGCTGATCCATTATCCGGTGACGCAGGTGCCGATTCCGCATCCGAGCCGCGCCAACTACATTCTGAGCCCGCACTGGGGGGTCAACTACTTCCTCGTACCGTATGGGGCGATGATTCTGGCGCTGCCGTTCATCATCTTTCGAGGGGCGGCGATTCCGCGGCTGCGGCCGCTGCTGTTTGGGTTCTGGCTGGCGTTTCTGCTGGGGCTGGGCGGCACCACGCCGGTCGGCTACTACATTCTGGGCCGAGCCTTCGACGTGATCACGATGGAGCGGTTCAGCTACTGGGCGAGTCTGCTGGCGCTGCCGCTGATTGGATTGATGGCCTCGGAACTGGTTGCGCGCTTCCGGCTGCGCGCCGCGGTGCCGCTTGGAGTGGCGGCGGCGTTTACGTGTGCGCTGGCGGTTTGCTGGTCAACGTATTTTCCGCCGGAGGGTGCGAATTACAAGGTTGAATCGTGCGCGCAGTGGCTGAACCGCGACGGCCACGATCGCTACCGTTACATCACCCTGGGATTCGGGAACCAGATCGCCAGGCTGGCGATGCTGACCGATGCAGGGAGTGTGGACGGTGAGTGGAACTCCGGGCGCATGCTGCCGGAGCTGATGGCGCACGGTTCCGGTCCGCTGACCGACTCGAAATATTACGGTGACACCGGCCTTGATGCGCTGCGCGCGATCCTGCACCACGCCGGCCGCTATGGAATCCGCTGGGTTTTTGTGAGGGATCACTACTACGATCCGCTGCTTTCGTTCGCGGGCTGGCGGCACGTGGACGATCTCGAGAACAACACCGTCTACGTGTGGGCCAACGACAGCATTCCGCCGGCAACGGCGATCAACGCGCCGCAGAAGCCGCCACAATGGCAGGGACTCTGGTGGGGGACGATGCCTTTTGGGACCTGCCTGCTGGCGATTCTGCTGGTGCTGATTCCGGGAGAGCCGATCCGGGCTGTCAGCGATGCCGAGCCTGATGAAGAGGAAGAACCCGTTGCCCAGGGAAGGATGGCCTCGTAGCTATGGGACGTTTGATTGCGATCGTCATCATTCTCGCGACCATCGGTCTGGTCGTCATCGGGACCGTGTCGCCGGTCCCCAGCGCCGCGGCGTATGCCGGAGAGACCTCCGGCGCGGCGCAGTCGTGGTCAACGCCGCAGGCCGCGGTGGAAAGCCTGGCGCACGATATCGGTGGGCGCGACTGGAGCCAGGCGTACAGCAGTCTCGACAACAAGGGGCAGTTCACGGAGCAGGATCTGATCCGCGATCTGAGCGGCGCGCAGTTCAGTCTGCGCACCTTCGCCAACCTGGATGGCTTCCAGGTCCGGCCGCTGCACGCTTCCGACGACCACGCGGATATGCAGCTGCAAATGCACTGGTCAACGGTGGTGGGCAATTTCAACGACACGCGCAACGTATCGGTGGTGCGGGTGGGCAATCGCTGGAAGCCGGTGTGGCCGATCGTCCAGGAGCCGCGTGTGCCGCCCCAGGTGATCGCAGTGAATTATCTGCGCTGGGACGTGATCTTTCGCGGGGCGGGCGATGACTGGGCTGCGCAGGATGTGGAAGGTCCTCATGTCCGGATCGTGGACATGCACCCCCTGGAACGTGCCGCGGGCGTGGTGGTTATGGGTGAGTTGCTCAACGAGGACGTGGTGCCGGCCTATGTGAATGTGAGGGCGACGCTGGTCGCCAAGAGCGGCAAGGAGATCGATTCGGAAACCAGTTTCGACAAGATTTCGCATCTGCTGCTGCCCAAACAGGTGACGCCGTTCCTGATTTTGTTTCCGAATGCGACCTTGTCTGACGTGGGCAGCATCCAGATGCAGCCGAACGCGACGCTGGTGGCGGCCTCGGCGGACCCGGTGATTGAGATTCAGGACCAGAAGATCAATCCGATGCCCGACCCGTCGCTGACCGGCTCTGTGGTGAATCAAAGCGGGCAGGTGGT
>JBAUZR010000459.1:0-2549 GCA_049585375.1 Acidobacteriaceae bacterium | reverse complement strand
GTGGAGGGGTCCTTCATCCACACCCGGACCGCCGTTTCAATCGAGTGATCTCGGCTGCGGGTGGTCGTCGCGCACGTATCCTTCTGGATCGGGTTCTTGCCCCGGAACGTGACCTCCCAGCATTGGCCGCCGGTGAAGATCTGCGTCCAGTTGTGCTTGTCCTTCTTGCCCTCGGTCAAATCGAGGCGCTCCGCCGCCGGCGTGTCCCACTGCCAGAAAATCACTGTGGCCCCGGTGGGCTTGCCCTGGTAGAAGGCGGCAATCCGCCCTTGCATGAAGCGGTTCTGGAGGTTGAGCCACCGCTCGCCGCCCAGTGCATGAATCATGGAATCGAGCACCGCGCGGGCTTTTGCCGCACTGGGGTCCTGCGCCGGCGCGCTTGCGGCTACCGATGACGTGGGCGGCGCATCCGGCGACGGCGTCTGGGCGTGGACCAGACCACAGGCGAGCAGCAGGGCAAAACCAGGAAGGCACAAGCGGGAAATCGTTCGCATGGTCAACCGACTAGGACGGCTCCTCCATTCACATTGACGATCTCTCCGGTCATAAAGCCAGCAAGAGAAGTGCACAAAAAGAGAATTGGCCCGGCAATTTCTCGCGGATCGGCGATCCGGCCCAGCGGAATCGTCGACAGCGCCCGGTTGCGCAGCTTCGGATCGGCCATCGCCGGCGCGGACATCTCCGTATCCACCCAGCCGGGGGCGACGCAGTTTACGCGAATGCCCTGCGGCGCCAGCTCCGTTGCCAGACCCTTGGTCAGGCTGATCAGCGCGCCTTTGCTCGCGGCGTAGTCGGCATGGAAGGCCTCGCCGCGCTGGCCAGCCGTGGAACTGACCAGAACAATATGAGCTTTGGCGGCCTGCGATTCCCTGGTTGGGTTCTGCGCCTGGAATTGCTGGACCGCCGCCTGGATCAGGCCAAAGACGCTGTCGAGGTTGATCGCCAGCGTGCTTCGCCACTGTTCGTCGGACATGCCGCCGATCGAGACGTCGTCGGGAGGCCAGACACCGTGGTTCACCACCAGAATGTCGAGCCGGCCGAATCGCTCCACCGTGCGCCGGACCAGAAGTCGGCCGTCCTCCGGCGTGGCCAGGTCCTGGGCGAAGGCAGCGCAAAGCTCGGGCCCGGTTTCGGCCACGAGGGCATCGGCGGCCGCCTGTGCGGATAGGAAGCTGAACGCAACCCGGGCGCCCGCGTCGCGGAAGAGGCGGACCGCCGCGGCTCCAATACCCCGCGAGCCCCCGGTGATGAGGGCGACTCGGCCTTCGACAGAGAGAGAAACCATAGCAACAGCCTAACGGAAGGGACGAGGAACGGGCTTCGGGCGGCGGCCAGGTCCGGATCGAGCCAACAATCTTGACACACCTGCACTTCTATGGGTACCGTAGCTTTCACACCGAGAAGTCAAGGGGTTGTGATGGCAAGGAACGATCTGCAGGGGAGTCTCGATCTGCTGGTTCTGAAAACGCTTGCGCAGCGGGGACGGCTGCACGGATATGGCATCGTCCAGCACATCCAGCGCGCTTCCGATGAACTGCTGCAGGTGGAGGAAGGCTCCTTGTATCCGGCGCTGCACCGCATGGAGCAGAGCGGGTGGATCCGCTCGGAGTGGTCGCTGACCGAGACGAATCGCAAGGCGAAGTACTACCAGATGACGGCCGCCGGACGGAAGCAGCTCGACGAGGCGGAGGCCAGTTTTGAGCAGCTGGTCAGGGGAGTTCGGGCGATGCTGCGCTACGCCTGAGGACGGGGACTGGCCGTCCGGACCTTCTCCGAACGGCTGCGGCGGAAGGGAAAGAGCACGACGATGGGATGGGCGACAAGAATTCGAAACCTTGGGCGCCGGGAGCGGGTGGATGCCGAGATCGAGGCCGAGCTGCGGTCGCACATGGAGCTTGCCGTCGAAGACGCGATGCGTGCCGGCGTGCCCGAAGCCGAAGCGCGGCGAGGTGCGCGGCTGCGCTTTGGGAATCCGGTGATGATGAAGGAGCGGACGATGGGGTCGGATGCAGCATTGGGGCTGGATGGACTGTGGCGCGATGTGCGCTACGCTCTGCGGCAGTTGAAGAAGTCGCCGGGATTTACGGCAGTCGTGATCGTGACGCTTGCGCTGGGCATCGGGGCGAACACGACGGTGTTCAGCATCGTCGACGCAGTGCTGCTGCGGCCGCTGCCGTTTGCGCATCCTCAACAGCTTGTCGAGGTTCAGTCGCGTGAATCCGACGGAGTCTATGAAGGCAGCGCTGTTTCCTACCCGGACTTTTTTGACTGGCGCGCGCAGAACCACAGTTTCACGCACCTGGTATCGTTCCAGGGTGAATCGGGCACACTGACCGGAATGCAGCGGGCTGTGCATCTGGATGGCGAGGTCGTGTCCTGGGACCTGCTGCCGCTGCTCGGGGTGCATCCGACGTTGGGGCAGGGGTTCCGTCCTGAGGATGAAAAGCTGGGCGCGCGTGTGGTCCTCATCAGCCATGCGCTGTGGGTCTCGCAGTTTGGATCGGATCCGGCAATCGTGGGCCGAACCATGCACCTGAGCGGACAGAACT
>JBAUZR010000458.1:0-1540 GCA_049585375.1 Acidobacteriaceae bacterium | reverse complement strand
GTCCTGCTGAAGAATGACGGCACGCTGCCTTTGAAGCCCGGAATCAAACGCATCGCCGTCGTCGGCCCGCTCGCCGATCAGACCGCCGTTCTGCTCGGCAACTACAATGGCATCCCTACGCATACCGTTTCGTTTATGGAAGGCCTGAAGGCGGAGTTTCCGGATGCGAAGATCACTTACGTGCCTGGAACGCAGTTCCTCCGCAACGACGGCCAGCCCGTGCCGAACGCGCTGCTCACTACGCCGGACGGCAAGCCCGGACTCGAGGCCCAGTACAGCGACGCCCAGGGCATGTCGCTCGAGGCTGGCGCAAAACCAAAGGTCCTCGTGAGCCGCGTGGAAGCAAACGTCGATCTCAGTCAGAGCAGTCTGCCCTCTGAGGCGGCGAGCACTAAAGCCGTCGCTGTGCAGTGGACCGGCTTCCTCACCCCGGCGGAAACCGGCGACTACCTCATCGGCATTCGCGCTGCCGGCTTTGGGCGCGTCTCGATTGACGGCAAGGACATCGCCCAGGAATTCGGCACTCACGGGATCGACTCGCACCTCGGACGCGTTCACCTGGAAAAAGGCCAGAAGGCGCAGATCGCCGTGGTGTACGCGAAGATGGGCGACGGCGAGCCCACGGCGCAGCTCATCTGGGCGAAGGTCAACAATGCGCCTTCGCCGGAAGCGCTGGCCGCAGCGAAGAACGCTGACGTGGTGATTGCCGTGGTCGGCATCACCAGCAAGCTCGAAGGCGAAGAGATGCCGGTGAGCGAACCGGGCTTCCTCGGCGGCGACCGCACCAGCATCGACCTGCCCGAACCGGAAGAAGCGCTGGTCGAATCCGTCGCGCAGGCCGGCAAACCTCTGGTGGTCGTACTGATGAACGGCAGCGCGCTGGCCGTCAACTGGATCAGCCAGCACGCGAATGCGGTTCTCGAAGCGTGGTATTCCGGCGAGGAGGGTGGCGCCGCCATCGCCGACACGCTGAGCGGGAAGAATGATCCCGCCGGTCGCCTGCCCGTCACCTTTTATAAGGACATCAGCCAGCTCCCGAACTTCGAAGATTACTCGATGGAGAACCGCACCTATCGCTACTTCACCGGCAAGCCGCTCTACCCGTTTGGGTACGGACTCAGCTACACAAAGTTCAGCTACAGTGACCTCAGCGTGCCGCAGGCGGCAGTGCAGGCAGGCGATCCCGTGAGCGCCGATGTAACGGTGACCAACACCGGCCAGGTCGCCGGCGATGAAGTGGTTGAGCTATATCTGAAATTCCCGCCGGTGCCGGGAGCGCCGAACGTCGCGCTGCGCGGATTCCAGCGGATTCACCTCGAGCCCGGCGCCAGCCAGAAGGTGCACTTTGATCTGAAGAAACGGGATCTGAGCATGGTGACCGAGCTCGGCACGCCGATCATTGCCGCGGGCGACTACACTCTGAACATCGGCGGCGGCCAGCCCGAGACGGGAGCGCCCACCGTCTCCGGGCACTTCCACATCGACGGCCAGATCGATTTGCCGGAATAGCGGTACCTCGTTCGGCCCTGAGTCGCGGGGG
>JBAUZR010000457.1:0-12477 GCA_049585375.1 Acidobacteriaceae bacterium | reverse complement strand
AAGCCGGCCGATGTGACTATAAAGCTGCTCCCGCTGAAAGGCGTAGATGCCGGAGTTGATCTCGCGCAGCGTCTGCTGGCCGGGATCGAGCGCCTTCTGTTCGATAATCGCCTCGACTTCCGGTGCGTCCGGCGCGCGGCGCAGCACGCGTCCATAGCCGAACGGATCTTTGGGTACGGCCGTCAAAATGGTCATGGCGGCTCGCTGGCGAAGATGAAAATCGCGCAGGGCGAGGATGGTTTCCGGGCGCAACAGGGGCACATCGCCGGAGAGCACGATCAGTTCGTCGTAGTCGCGCGTCTCGGTCTCCGCGCACTGCAGAGCGTGGCCGGTCCCTCGCTGGTCGGCCTGCAGCACGAAGCGGACGCCGGTGGGGCCTACCGCGGATTGCACGGCCTCCGCCTGATGCCCCACGACAGCGAGGATGTCATGAGGCGGAACGACCTGTGCCGCCGCATCAATGACATGCCGCAACAAAGGCTGGCCGCCGATCTCATGCAGCACTTTGGCCCTCTTCGATTTGAGCCGCGTGCCCCTGCCCGCAGCCATGATGACAATTCCCAGTCGCATGGGTCCTCGAATCTATGTGTTGCGCCTTATAGTCGCCGGCTCCCGCGGCCGGCGCCACTTCCTTTCTGACGCTACTTTTGCGGCAAGCGGGTGTCAATCGCGCGCGTGGATTTGTCGATGATGGTTCAGCGGGCGCATCTCGGCGTCCGGCGAGAACCATGCCCCTATCTCGTCACTTCCCGCCGCGCTCCATTGCGTATACTTTCGAGTCAGCCACTGGAGAGGATTCGCATGCCCTGCCTGGAACTCAAGTTGCCCGCCCACGCCTGGCCGCAGCCGGCCACTCGCCTGCGCACTCTTCTGGAGAAGCCCGGAGCGGCGGTGCTTCGCCGCAATCACATTGCCAGGGCGGCCGGTTACGATGATGCCCTTCCGGGCAATTGCGTGCGCGTTACCGCCGTACTCGCCGTCGATCTGACACACCCGCCGCAGGCAGACGAACCCGCCGAACCCACTCCCGAGGAGACCGGTGCGACGAGCGACCCCGACGGGGAAGACGCGGATCCGCTCCTTTCCGGCTTTGCCAAGGGGCTCGAAATCTGGATTGCCGACAAGACGCAGGCAGCCTGCGTCTTTGCCGATGCGGAGGAGATCACGGGCGCGCTCGCGATGTTCGACGCGTATCTTCGGCTGGCGCGCTTTCAGCCGGCCTTCGAGCGCCTCGATCAACGCCAGGTGGGGCTGAACTTCACCTTCCGCGAAGGCCTCGCTCTGGGCGTGCAGGGGCATCCCGCGGAATCGCGGTCGGACCCGGAACGCTTCTTCGACAATGTCGCGGCCATTCCGGAGATCGAGGACTTCCGTGAGCCACGCTTCGTGGTGCGCCTGCCCAATGAAGGCGTTGGCTATTTTCACGAACTGCTTCGTGCGGGGTCGGCCTGGCTGGAAGAGAACTCCTACACGCACATCCTCGGCTCAAAATGAGCCCTGCGGCGGGAGCGGGGATTGTGCTGGGACTTCTGCTTGCGACCGGCCAGACCGCCCCGCCGGTATCCTCACCACCCTTTCCCGGATCCGCAGAACGCGTGGAGAGCGGGCAGATCGCCTCGCCGGCCGGAAGCCCGATTGCCTACCGCATCCGTCTTCTTCCTCTTTCGTCGTTCCCGGCCATACCGGCGGAAGTCGCGGACCAGCTGGGCCGCCGCCACTGCATGATCCCGCAGACGTACGAGGCGAAGCAGCCGGAGAACGTCATCCACGGCGCCTTTGACGCTTTTGGCACCAGCGACTGGGCGGCCCTTTGCTCGGCGGAAGGGACGACGACGCTTTACGTTTTCTTTGCCGGACAATTCGATTCGCCGATTGCTTTACGCCGACAGGCCGATACCGTTTGGCTCGGCGCCGATCCAGGGGAACCGGTCCTGGGCTCCGCCTGGGGCATCGCGGCACGCACCGCGGAACAATTGCGCTCGTCGCCGGAGTTCCGCAGCCTGCTCTCGTTCGATCACGACGCCATTGACGATGCCCGTCTGGAGCGGAATCTTACGATCCATTACTACCAGGGGGGCAAATGGCTCACCCTCACCGCGGGCGACGACGCAGACAATTGAGCCCCTCTTTGACCGGATCACGGTCCGGTTGTCATTTTCCCGCGGCCCTCGCAACTTATCTTTCGGATGATTGTCTAAAGCATACGCAGCCCTCCGGATTTCGGCTCTTTGGCTCCCGCGCATCGGCTCGCAGCGGGAGAATCCGGTTCTGTCCCTGCTCGGCAGGATACCTATCCGAGGGGTTCACCCATCATGAACAACCCGCCCGATTCTTTGGAGCCTAACTTCCGAGAGGCAGGGTTATGATGGTTCGCATCGGAACGCGACTTCAGGCAGTTAAGCCGGCCGCAGAAGTGGCTCGCCGCGGAACATCGCGACGCACGGTTTCTCTTTCTCGCCTTTCACAAGGATGGCCATGTTTCGCTCCCTCGTAAGTTCCCTCTCCGCCTTTGCTGTAACCTCGACCGCTCTTGTGGGTCTTCTGCCTGCACTCAGCGCTCAGTCCCGCCCGGCCAGCGAGGTGGTAGTCGCCAGTCGGATCGTCCAGCCGGTCGATGACAATGTCCGGATTACGCTGCACGGCTACGTGCATCCCCTGGCAAATGCCGCCAACGATCGCGGACCCGCACCGGACTCGATGCCCCTGACGCGCATGCACCTGGTGTTGCAGCGCAGCTCGGCCCAGGAGGCAGCTCTGCGCCAGTTCATCGCGGAAGCGCATACCCCCGGCTCGGCGAACTACCACAAGTGGCTGACGCCGCAGGAATTCGGCCAGCAGTTCGGCCCGTCCGATCAGGATATTGCCACGGTTCAGGCCTGGCTTGCCTCCCATGGCTTTGCCGTCAATGGCGTATTGCCCGGCAAGCAGGTGATTGAGTTTAGCGGGAACGTCGCCCAAATGCGCGATGCATTTGCAGTCCAGGTGCACCACTACGAGGTGAATGGCAATCCTCATTACGCGACAGCTACGGAACCGCAGATTCCAGCCGCTCTCGCTCCCGTGGTGGCTGGATTCGTTTCCCTGAACAACTTCCGTCCGAAGAGTTATGCCCGCCTGATGGGCAAGGCCCTCTACGATCCGAAGACCGGGAAAACCACACCCACATGGACGGTACCCGGAGGAGCGGGATATCCCACGATTGGCGGCGTTAACTTTGCGCTCTCTCCCGCCGATTTCGCGACGCAGTATGACCTGAATCCGCTGTACGCGGCGGGCGTGAACGGCTCAGGACAGACCATCGCTATCATCAACGAATCGAACATCAACATCACCCTCGTCAACCAGTTCCGTTCGCTGTTCAATCTGCCTGCGAATCCGCCGAACGTCATCATCGACGGCAACGATCCGGGGATCGACGGCATTAACAATCCCGACGGCCCGAACTACGCGTCGCCTGAAGCCTACCTCGACGTGGAGTGGTCGGGTGCGGTGGCTCCCGATGCGACCGTCGATCTGGTGATCGCGGCCGATACATCCCTCGAAAGCGGTTTGATTCTTGCGGCCGAACACGCGGTCTATGGCAACATCGCTCCGGTCATGAGCATGAGCTTCGGCCAGTGCGAATCCGCCCTGGGCTCCTCGAATTCCTTCATCAATCAGGTGCTGATGGAGCAGGCCGCCGCGCAGGGGATCACCGTGATGGTCTCGACCGGCGACAGCGGATCCGCCGGTTGCGACGACCCGGACACGCAGTATTACGCGGTGGACGGCCTGGGTGTAAACGGCTTCGCCTCCACGCCGTGGGACGTCGCCGTGGGCGGCACCGATTTCTACTATGGCTCCAATTACGCAAACCTCACTCTGAGCGGTCTGGGTACGTACTGGAATACGACCGGCAGCAATACGCCGACGGCCGGCGGTTCGCTGCTTGCGCCGATAGCGGAACAGCCCTGGAACGCCAGCCAGTTCGGCCTGGACGCGTCGGACTACTACACCACCTACGGAAGCACCTCGATTGCCGGAGGCAGCGGGGGTGCCAGCAGCGCGGCAGTTTGCTCGGCCGGCTACAACGCCACCACGGGAGCCTGCAACGGAACTCCTTCCGGCTATCCGAAGCCTTCCTGGCAATTGGGCACGGGCGTCCCGGCGGACAAGGTACGCGACATTCCTGACGTCTCGCTCTTCGCCTCGGATGGCTCTAACTACAGTTACTATCCCATCTGTTACGAGGACGGCGACTGCCAGCCTGCCTCCAGCGGACCCGTGCAGATCTTTGGTGTTGGTGGTACCTCGGGCGCGGCGCCTGCCTTCGCCGGCATCATGGCACTGGTGAACCAGAAGTATGGACGCCAGGGGCAGGCTGACTTTGTTCTCTATCCGCTCAAGACTCAGTACCCGGCGGCGTTCCATGACATCACCGTCGGAACGAATGCCGTGCCCTGCAACCTGACGGCAGTGACGGGACACACTCCAATCGACTGCATCACGCCGAGTCCGAACCCCATTACCGCGCCGATCACCGATCCCACCTACGGAGCATCCACCGAAGGCGAGATCGGCACTGGTACGACGGCCGACTACAACGCTGCCGCGGGCTATAACCTGGCCACCGGGCTCGGATCCGTGGACGCCAACGTCCTGGTCAACGACTGGGGCAATGTGAAGTTCGCCACTTCGAACGTGACCCTGACGCCCTCATCGACGTCCTTCACGCACGGCACGGCGATCACGGTCAGCGGCTCAGTCACGGGCTCCGGCACACCGACCGGTGTGGTGGCGCTCATGACAAGCAGCACTCTGCCCCTGGAAGCCAGCCAGCTCAACTTCGCGCTGGCCAACGGATCCTTCTCGGACAGCAACGTCAACAATCTGCCTGGCGGAACGTATGACATCTGGGGCCAGTACGGCGGGGACGGAACCAACGCGCCGAGCACGTCGGCGAAAACGCAGATCACGGTGAATCCCGAGGCGAGCGTCACGTCGTTGAATCTGCTGACGGCTGCCGCTACGACGGCGATCGGTGCCGGGGCGACGAACGTCCCGTACGGCACACAGATCCTCCTGAATGCCGCCGTCTATGGCAGCGGTTTCTACAGCAGTTGCGTGACTACGTCCAGCACGTCGGCGAGCTGCCAGACCTACACCCCGCCAACCGGAGTCATCGTCTTCAACGACGGCGGCAGCGCGATCAACACAGCAATTCTGAATGCCGAGGGCGACGCCGAATTCAATGCGCCGCTCTCCGTCGGCAACCATTCGGTCACGGCGGGCTATGCCGGCGATTCCAGCTATCAGGCATCGTCGGCTGCTGCCGTCACCTTTACGATCGTCAAGGACACGCCGGATGTATATATCGGCGCTTCCAACGTCACGTCCAACAGTCCGCTCACGCTCGCCGGGGGACAGGATTCGTATTTCAATATCCTGATCGAGAACAGCGCGAACGATACGACCGAGCAAAGCACCAATACGTATCTCGCCTCCCTGGTGACGCCGCCTACCGGCAGCATCACGGTGACCGGTCTGCCGGGCGGGACCCAGACGATCAACCTGGTGGCTGGTGTCGATCCGGGGACCGGACAGCCGGTCGGCATCGCGGTCGTGAAAATCCCCGCCAGCGCCTCAGCGAGCTCCGCTCTCGATCTGCGCCACCAACCCAACCCCTGGCTACCCGGCGGTGGTGCCGCGGTCTTTGCCTGCGTGGTCCTGCTCGCGATTCCTGCGCGGCGGCGCGGGTGGCGTAATTTCGTCTGCCTGGTGATCTTCGGCAGTCTCGTGTCCGCGGGGATTTCCTGCGGCGGCGGCGGTAGCGCAGGCAATGTCGGGACGATTGGCGGTACCGGAACGAGCGGCTCCGGAAGCTATAGTCTCACCATTTCTTACAGTGGCGATACCAACTATGTCGCTCTATCCGGTTCCAGCGCCGCCTCGGGATCGATCGCCATCACATCACCCACTCTGCTGACCACCACCATCACCGCCACGACGAGCGGCAGCATCTCGCCGACCACCACCATGACCGTCAGCGGCACAGTGACCGGCCAGAGCGGTCATCCTGCACCAACCGGCGCCATCTACGTTTATCCCAACGGAGAAGGGGCCACAGCGGCGTTCGGTCTCGTCGCGGGTTCGGGCGACAGCTCAACCTTCACCGGCAGCCTTAACAGTCAGACGCTCGACCAGGGTGCGAATTTCGTCACGCTGCAGTACAGCGGCGACAAGAACTACAACGGCTCCGCAACCATCCTGAACAACGGCAGCTCGATCAGTAATCCTCTTTCGGACTTCTCGATCACCGCTGTTCCGTCCTTCACCTTCGCCCCGGGAACGGGGAGCACGACGCTCTTTGTGAATCCGGCGAACGGCTTCACCGGGAGCGTTAGCCTCGCCTGCTCGGTGATCGGAGCGCCCGCGGGCGTTTCCTGTTCGCTCGGATCGGGAACCGTCACCCTGCCAGGAGCCAATTCGGCGAACCCGTCAACTCAGGTCACTCTGACAGCCACCGGCGCCACCGCCGGCAGCTACAACATCATGGTGACCGGAACCGCCGGCAGCCAGGTGCATACGCTTGGCGTGACGGCTATCGTGCAGTAGGTTCAGCGCCATCCTGCTCCGGTGGGGCGGGATGGCTTACCTTCCGAACCGCAACCGGTCTTCCTCTCCGCCGCGTCTGTCGAGCCAGTCCAAATTCTTCGCCCTCCGTCCCTGCTCTTTTGCTGCCCGAAACGGTTTCGGGCCCTCCCTTTCTGCCAAAAATTTGCTTGACAACATCTGCCAATACACCACAATATGTAGATGGCTTAACGGCTATTGGCCAGAATGTTGTAGAGGGTTGGCGTTTTTACCAGGGAAATCTCTGGGAGAAGGATTTCCACCGGAGGCTCAACCTCAGCCCTCCCCCGCATTCGAGGCACTCTCCAGAGGCTTCGTTCCGAGCGAAGCCTCTTCTTTCTTGCTGCCGCCTGCCCGTGCGACCAAACACGCTGCCTCTCATCCAAACGCCTGTGACTTCAAAAAATCCTGCGCACCTCTTTTCCCCACTGACCCTTGGCTCTCTCACACTGTCCAACCGAATCGTGGTTTCGCCGATGTGCGAGTACTCCTGCGAAGACGGCTTCGCCAACGACTGGCACCTCGTTCATCTGGGCAGCCGCGCGGTTGGCGGCGCTGGACTGGTCTTCACCGAGGCCACGGCCGTAACTCCGGAGGGCCGCATCAGTCCCGAGGATCTGGGGCTTTGGAAGGACGAGCATATTGCGCCCCTGGCCCGGATCACCACATTCCTTCACGCCCAGGGAGCCCGCGCTGGAATCCAGCTGGCGCACGCCGGACGCAAAGCCAGTACCCATCGCCCGTGGAGCGGCGAGGGGGTGATTGCGCCTGAAGCCGGCGGTTGGTCGAATGTCGTCGCCCCAAGCCCGATTCCCTTCTCCCCCACCTATCCCAGGCCACAGGAACTCGACGCGCAGGGCATTGCGGCGATCTCCAGGGCCTTCCGCGACGCGGCAATCCGCGCTGATCGCGCCGGCTTTGACGTCATCGAGATCCATTCCGCTCACGGCTATCTGCTCCATGAGTTCCTGTCGCCGATCAGCAACCAGCGCAGCGATGCGTACGGTGGCAGCTTCGAGAATCGCGTGCGTCTGCTGCTCGAGGTCTCCGACGCCATCCGCACAGTCTGGCCGCGCGAGCGTCCGCTCTTCGTTCGCATCTCCGCCACTGACTACACCGAGGGCGGATGGGATTTGGCGCAGTCGATCCGGCTGGCCGGGCTGCTGCGGGACCACGGCGTGGATCTGATCGACGTATCGTCGGGCGGGAACGTCGCCACGGCCCAGTTTTCCGTTGGACCGGGCTACCAGACCTCGTTTTCCGAGGCGATCCGCAGCCAGGCCGGCCTCCCGACGGGAGCCGTGGGCATGATCACCGACCCGGCACAGGCGGCGCACATCCTGCGCACCGGCCAGGCCGACCTGGTCATCATTGCCCGCGAGTTCCTCCGCGATCCCTACTGGCCGCTGCACGCGGCGGCCGCGCTGGGAGAAACGGCCGCGTGGCCCGTGCAGTATTTGCGGGCTGCGCCGCGCGGCTCGGTGGCCCGCGAGGCTGTCGACGCGCCGGCGCGCAAGGTTTGACCCCGCATTTCCTCATTGCGGCTGGGTTGCGCTGGCCTATACTGGCCCGGTAGAGAACCGTCACTGATGCCCCGCCACGCCGCCCAGCGCGCCTCGCGCGAAGTTCTGATCCCCGACAAGCTCTACTTCCGCATTGGGGATGTGGCGAAGCTCTGCGGCGTGGAGACCTACGTCCTCCGTTTCTGGGAAACCGAATTTCCCCAGCTGCGTCCCAACAAGAGCGGCACCGGGCAGCGCCTTTACCGCAAGCGCGAAGTGGAACTGGCGATGCGCATTCGCAAGCTCCTCCACGAGGAGGGCTACACGATCGCGGGTGCGCGGCAGCTCCTCGCCCAGGAAGCGCGGACCAGCAAAGGCAAATCCACGCAGCTGCCGCTCATCGAGGGAGCCGGAGTCGAGAAGAAGCTGCAGCATCTGCGCAAAGAGCTGCACGAGCTGCTCGGCATCCTCTCCGCGGCGCCCGCTCGCACGTATCTGCACCGCGAGCCGAAAAGCAAGCCCAGGCCGGTGGAAGGCCGCCCCGGCCCGCGCCTGTTCGAGTAAGGTTCCGCTGCTGCTTACTGCGTGAAGATATTCTTCGGGCAGATTGCGTGGACGCCGACGTTGCCATCCACGAGTTGGGTAATGTCCACATCGACAGCGACGCTGGTCAGCATGTAGGCGTCGTCGCGGGAGAGATGTTTCTCCGTCACCAGAAAATCGATCATGTTGCGAACGGCCATTTCGGTCGCGGTTTTCAGGTCGGGACTGAAGCCCATGCTGATGTAGCTGGTCGGCGTCTCGGCGCGCGGCCACAGCAGATGCTGGTCCTTGTGGACGATGAAGCGGAATGTCCCGGTCAGGAAGGTCTCCATCGCGGTAATGTCCACTTCACCGTTGCCCTGCCCTGCGTGGCCGTCGCCGACCTCAAACAGGGCGCCCTTCGCATGCACCGGAATGTAGAGCGTCGTTCCGGCGACGAGGAGCTTGTTGTCCATGTTGCCGCCGTGCATCCAGGGTGGCGCGCTGTCGTAGCGTCCGGCGGATTCCGGAGGCGCATCGCCCATGCTGCCGAAGAAGGGATGCAGCGGAATATCGATGCCCGGCGCGAAATGCGCGATCATCCTCTGCCGGTCGAGCGGAATGATTTTCCTTTTTCCGTAGGGATAGTCATTTGGCAGAAAGCCGCGTCCCACGCCAAATCCGTTGCAGGCAAATGGCGCGTCGAGATCGATCTTGAGGATCTGCACTTCGAGCACGTCGCCGGGCTCGGCATCGGCAATCGCCACCGGACCGGTGAGGATATGTCCGCCCGGCCCGCGGTCCTTTACCTGGTCGTAGATCGGCTGGTTGTAGGGCGGAATCTCCGCCGCCGGCACGCCTTCTTCTTCCAGTCGCTGGCTCGCTCCGCAGGTAGAGAGCGTCTGGATGCGGACGGTGTCGCCTGAATGCACCGTGAGCACCGGCCTGGCCTTCGCCCAGTAGTAGCCCCACGCCACGGTGGTCGGACTCGCAGGCAGAAACACCGGCTGATCCTGCGCAGCGGTGGTTCCCGCAGCGAGCAACCCGAGAATAAGAGACAAAAATACCTTCATGGAACCTGCCTTTCCTGATCGAATCCCTGTCGGTTCGGCTACGCGGGCGAGCTGTGTCCTTCGCACTGCAGCACGCCCAGAAAGCGGCGAAACGGCCCCACCGCATCCTTGTACTGAAACGCCATCACGCGAGTGATCTGGTGCAGGTGGGTCAGATCGTGCATGGCCCAGGCCGCCAGCAACTCCGAGAGGGTCACCACGCCCAGCGCCGGATGGCGCCCGCGCAGGGAAAGGTGAGCAGTGTCCAGGTGCAGGCTGTCGAGATCCTGCAGGTTCCTGGCGCGCAGCCGGGCGAAGTCGTCCAGCAATTCCCCCAGAGACTTTCCTTCGCTCGCCGGGATGAAGGCAAAGCGGTCCAGGGGCTCGAAGGTCCGCGCCTCTCCGCATTCCAGGATCATGCGGACCCGGGGCATCCAGTCGGCGCGCTCGCAATAGGCCAGGTGCCCGACGACTCCGGTGGCGTTCCAGGTGCACTTGCCTTCGTGGCGGCACGTCCAGGTTGCCGGCAGGTCGCGCAGCAGTGTATCGAGGGTCGCCGGCGTCCGCGCCAGCAGAGCCTGGGTGTCCAGCAGGGTTTGGTGCATCGCGGATTCTCCTCATCCACAGCGGATTTCCAACCACCCTGGCGATTTCGCCGCCAGTCGTGCAACTTGCTACTGCTTCGCCGGCAACTCGGTGAGCAACTCGGTTACCGCGCGCTGCAACTGCGAGTCCTCTCCGGTTTCCGTCTCGCCGGGCTTGCGGACAACATCGATATCCACCGGGCGCGGATGCTCTTCCATGGTCTGGCCGCGCAGGTCCTGCACGCGCACCCGCGGCAGGCGCAGCCGCGAGCCGTCGATCAGCTCAGTGCCGCCGGTGTAGATGATCCAGCCTGCGGTGGGCACGCCGACGACCTTGCCCAGATGCAGCGTGCGATAGCCTTCGGTGAAGTCCTCGCCATCGGAGAGCGTCGATTCATTGGTCAGCAGGATGGTTGGTTTGCCCAGTGCCCGCTGTCCCAGCAGCTGCCGCGACGGCGAGGTGGGCAGGCCGCGGGGTGTCATGAGCAGGTAGTTGCGCCGCGTGAAGACGTCGAGCGCGTAGCCGTTCACATAACCGCCGTTGTTGTTGCGCACGTCGATGACGACGCCGTCCCTGCTCTCGTTCTGCGCGTCCAGATCAAGGTAGAGCTGCTTCAGTGCGTGGTCGCTCATATCCGCCAGATGCACGTAGCCCAGGCGGCCGCCGCTCAGCTTCGCCACCTCGGCGCGGTTAGCGTCGATCCAGGCGCGATAGAGCAGGCCCGCTTCAGTGGTCGTCGAGACCGGCATTACGACGGCATCGCGCTCCTTGCCATCGGTGGACGCTACGTGAAGAACGGTTCGACGCCCAACGGTATCTGTCAGCAGGTCGTTGAGGTTCGTGTGGGCCGCCAGTGGCTGTCCGTTCACCGCCAACAGACGATCGCCAACGACTACGCCTTCGATCGCGGCCGGCCCCAGCGGCACGACTTCCCGCACAACCAGTCCTTTGCCGCTTTCATAGACCTCGCGATCGAAGCGCAGCCCGAGCCGGCCCACGTGCTGCTCCGGCATCCCGGGACCTGAGATGCCAGAGTGCGAGGAGTCCAGCTCACCGATCATGAGGTTGATGTCGCGGCGCATCTCGTCGGGCGTCTGGGAGCCGGCGATGTAGGGCGCCCACTCATCGTGAATCGCCGTCCAGTTGCGGCCATGGAAGGTGGAATCGTAGAAATAGCGATCCAGATCGTGCCAGGCTTCTTCGAAGGCCGCGTTTTTCTCGACTGAGAAATCGACATCAAAGGTCGCCGTTACCGAGATTGGCTTCGCCGAAGATCCTTCAATCGACAGCCGTCGCAGCTGGCCGGCATCGAGGTAGAGCAACTCTTTGGAGTCTGGCGAGAACTGCCAATCCTGCTTATCACTTGAACTGGAGGTGAGCTGCTTCGCCACGGGCGGTTCCTTCGGGTTCTCTTCGAGCGTGTAGCTGTACAGATTCTCCTGATTGCCGGTTCGTGCGACGAAGACCAGGGTTTTGCCATCGGGGCTGATGGCGGGCTCGATCGCGTCCAAACCGATGGGCAGCAGACTCAACCGGTCGCGAATGCCGTCGAAGCGGATGTCGATCGGCTCCGGCTTTTTGGCGGTATCCGACTTTTCTTTTTCGCTCGGGTCTGAGCTTGCCGGCGCGTTCGGCCTGGCTTCTGGCTTCGGAGCGGGCTGTGTCGGCGTCCTGAAGAGGTCACGGAACTCGTCTTCGCGATAGGTTGGAAGGTGCAGGGTTAAATCGACGCGCGCGATGTCAAAGGTCTCGCTGCGCTGGGCTGTCTCAAACAGGATGTACTTGCCATCCGGCGACCAGGCGATGCGGCGCGCCGAGTCGCCATTCGCCAGGAAGCTGATCGGGCGAGCCTCGCCGCCTTTCGTGGAGACGACTTTCAGATTGCGGAAGCCGTCGTAACCCTCGGCGGCGAAAGCGATCCAGTCGCCGGCGGGCGAGAAGGCAATCACGGGATCCTGGAGGTAGTCGGTGGCCAGGATTTTGTCGCTCAGGTCGCCGAGCGTCAACAGGTGCAGTTCCTTCTCGTTTCGGATGTAGGCGAGCGTTTTGCCGTCGGGCGACCAGCGTGGGCTCTCGTCTTCCGCGGTGCCTTTCGTGAGCTGGCGTTCTTTATCGGTCGTGAAGTCATATTCATAAAGATTGCTGTGGCCGTTGCGATAGCTTTCATACACGAGCTGCTTGCTGTCCGGCGACCAATGCAGGTC
>JBAUZR010000456.1:0-11081 GCA_049585375.1 Acidobacteriaceae bacterium | reverse complement strand
CCTCCACACGGTGCCAGTGCCCGTCGTACTTCAGATCCTGCGGCGAATACGTTAATGTGTAGTAGTTCCCGTCCGTTGAAATGATGTGCTGCGCCGCCAGTGCCAGCCCATTCGTGTTCACGTACGCCGCGCCCCCGGTCGACGCCGCGTCATCCCGCATCTGCATCTGCTGCGACCCCAGCACCATCGTTCCGGCGATGCCCGGATCAAAGAGGCCCCGCGCATCCACGGGATAAATCGCAATCCGCTCCTTCTCCAGCATGTCGTAAACCGGACGCATGTCCTGATAGGCCGGCAGGCTGGTCGGATCCATCCGCAGGAACAGATTCGATCCCCCGGTAAACCAGATCAGATTCTTTCGCCCTGGTATCTGAGACAGGTAGATCGCCATCTGCTGCAGCGTGTCCAGATCGCTCGCCATCCACGAGCCCGGCTGCCGCAGCCGCGGAATCGCCCGCCGGATCGCCTTCGTCAGCGTCGTATGGTCATCGGTGAACCCGCACAGCCGAATCGCAACATCCCCGGACCTCGTAAACACCGCCACCGGCTCGCCCGCCGGCAGCCCCTCCACAAACCGCTTCATCTGCTGGAACAAAACCATCTGATCCACGATCCCGATCGTCGTCGTGTCGAACAGCAGCACGTTCACCTGCGGCGGAGGATTCCGCACAATGTCGTTGCTGAAGCTCCCATCCGGCGCCGCCGCTTCCTTGAGCCTCGCCACCTGCTCGTGGTGCTCGTCAAAAGAGGCCAGCGTCTGCGGCTTTCCGTTGTCGAAGATCCGAAAATCCTCTTCGCTCAGCCCCCTCACCGGATTGCCGTGCTTATCCGTGACCGTCACATCGGTCAGCACTACCCGCGAGTTCACCTGCAACGTGTAGGGCGTCTGAGATGGCGATTGGGTCGAATCCGGATGCGGCGACTGGGCGGCTGCCGCTCCAGACGCCGCTCCCGCCGCGATTCCCGCCAGCAGACTCCACCTCACCACGGCCCGCATCATCATCGAAGCCCCCGGTAGCCCTCCGGGTAGACGCAGCAACTCCGCCGAAGACTCGCGGGCGAGCCTCTGGGTAGTGATTTCCTTGTGGGTTCTGTTCCGTGGTGGGCGGGTGAAAGCAAATAGCTACCCGCCACCGGCCCCCGGCTTCCCCTACGCCGACTTCCGGTCGGACTGCGAAAACCCGATCGAGTAGCCGCTCTCCAGCGTCCCTGCTCCTGTGTCGGATCCGGTCAGGCCGCCTCCGCGCGTCGCCAGATCCCGCGCCAGGCTCGCATTCGTCATCGCCGGCACACCCGCTTCCTCTGCCCGCAGCCGCAACAGGATCTCCCGATCCATCGCCAGCGCGGCCTCCTCCGCCTCAATGATCATGGCGCGCAATGTGATGTTGCCCACCTTGCCAACCGCCCGTTCCAGCGCGAAGAGTTTTTGAATCAGCGGCTCAGATTCCATTGCATGCACCTGCTCCGAAACCACAGCTTTCGCATGGGTGCTGAGCGCAATGGATCGGGCTGCGCCCGCACATTCTGTGGATATCTGTCCCGTGGGATGAAAATCCCGCAAAGGGGTTGCCTCGATCTTGTATCTAAATTAATTAAAATCAGATATTTACGAGTTACTGTCGTCATCCGCCCTCCCCGCGCCTACCGGCCTCCAGGCCCAAAGGCCAGGGCTTCATCCCCGGTGGGAACAGTCTCAACCAGGGAATACGGGTCCAGCCATCCCTTTGTGGAAATCGTGTCAAGCCCCCCGCGCACCTTACCAACGTCACCTTCTTTGATTCCAAACACTTTACAGGCCAAAATACCTCCCCAAAACTGGCAGTAAATCCAGCGTGGTTTGGTATTCTAAAAATAGAGGGGAAAAACGAAATTTCGCCCGCGAAGGCTGCCATCTGGCAGCCTTTTCTGCTCTGCCCGCAGTCTTTTCGGTTCCGCCCAGGAGAAAGCCGTGATCGCAGC
This sequence comes from Acidobacteriaceae bacterium, assembly GCA_049585375.1. Lineage (GTDB taxonomy): Bacteria > Acidobacteriota > Terriglobia > Terriglobales > Acidobacteriaceae > Palsa-343. The sequence goes on along the minus strand of JBAUZR010000456.1, from coordinate 9,122 downwards.
GCCCCGTCCATCCTCAATTCGAAGCCGTTCGAAACCCGCTCTCCAACCCCCCGGGGGGATGGATATTACCAATGGATGGTACCAAAGTGGCCCTGCAGAATCAGCAACATCCATCCGCGATCCCCATCGAAAACGATGGGCTTTTCCTAAACCCTGTGCCTCGCGCCCTCTGCCCTTCCCTCGAGCAGCACCGCCTGCTCCGCCCCGGGAATCGCGACGGCCTCGCCCCACCGGATACCCGGCACCGCCCGCAGCGTCTCCTCGGTCCTCCGCGTCGCAAAGACCCCCATCCAGCCCCCCTCGGCCAGCCGACCCACCGCCGTCCGGCAAGCCGCCGGCATCCTCTCCACTGCCCGCAGCGTGACCGCGTCGAAGATCCGCTCCTCCGGCATCGCCTCGACGCGCCCGGCCCAGACCTCGGCCTTCAGCCCCAGCGTCCGAACCGCCTCCCGCAGGAACGCCGCCTTCTTCCCCTGCGACTCGGCCAGCGTCACCGTGATCTCCGGCCGGCAAATCGCAATCGGAATCCCCGGCAGCCCTGCCCCGGATCCGAAATCCAGCAACGTCTTGACTTCAGGAGGAACCTGCCACGCCGCGAAAATCGACTCGGCGAAATGCCGCTGCACAATCTGCTCCGGCTCCCGCACCGAAGTCAGATTCGTCCGCGCGTTCCATTTAATAAGGAGAGAAAGATACTGCTCGAAACGCTCCGCCATCGCGCCTTCGAGATTCCGCTTCACAGTTGGCTCGCTGTCAGCAGTCTTAATCCGCGACCGACTCGCGAATCATCCGCGGCTCCCATTCCCCAGCCGCATCGACGAATGCCTGGAAGAGGCACTGTGCCACTCTGCTTTCCTTCAGCACGCGCTCGGGATGCCACTGCACTCCGACCAGAAACGAGTCGCTGTGCCCCTCGGCCGCCTCGATCACTTCATCGTCCGGCGACCACGCCGCGCGCGTCAGCCCGTCGCCGAGAATACTCACCGCCTGATGGGGGCTGCTGTTCACCGCCACGCTCATCTTCGACCCGAGGCCCAGCATCCGCCGCAGCCGCGATCGCGGATCGATCTCGACTGCATGCGCCTCCAGCACCTCGCGCCCGGCCGTATGATTTACCTGCGTTTTCAGATGTTGCACCAGCGTTCCGCCACGCCACACGTTCAGCGCCTGGAACCCGTAGCAGATGCCCAGCAGCGGCTTGTACAGATTCGAAGCGTCCTGCAGCAGCAGCTCGTCCACGGCTTCCCGCGCGGGATCGCAGGCATTGCAGTCCGCCTCCGCCTCTTCGCCGTACTTCTGTGGATTCACGTCCGCCGGGCTGCCCGGCAGCAGCACCCCCTCGCAGGAGGCCACCAGCTGCGCCACTTTCGCCGGCGAGTCCGTCAGAGGCACCTTCACCGGCACGCCACCCGCCCACTCAACGGCGCGGGCATATTGCGGCCAGGCTCGTTCGCTGTACTCCCGGTCGTCGAAGTTCGGATCCGGAATGGCGATGCGCGGTGCCTTCATGGTTGCCCCGCCCCCTCATTACGATCATTCGCAAGGTCCCGCGAAACCGTCAACTCCGCCAAATCGCCACCCTCGTGATTCCGCTCCGGCCCGGCTGCCATCGCCGGCCGTTTTCGCCAGGAGTGCTCATAATACAGCGCGGCGATTCGTTCCTCCAGTTCCGCCGTCACCGCGTCCACCTGCTTCATCGTCAAACCCTTGGTTTCCATCGGCTCGCCGACGATGAGGGTCACCGGAACGGGATGGAACTCGCTCGCATGAATCGGCAGCAGTTCGTGGGTTCCAATCAGCGCCATCGGGATCAGCGGCAGCTGCGCCCGAATCGCCATAAAGGCCGGCCCGTTCAGAAACTTCGCTAAATGTCCGGTTTCCGTCCGGCCGCCCTCAGGAAAGATGAACAGCGGCATTCCGCTCTTCAACGTCCGCACCGCGCTCACCAGACTGGCGATCGAGGCGCGCGGATTGGCCACGTCCACCGGAACCTGGCCCGAACGCCCCAGCCACCACCCAATGAACGGCAGGCTCCACAGATCGTGCCGCGCCACGATTCGGAACTGAAACGGCAGCGAGCTGAAGATCACCGGCGTATCCATATACGACAGGTGATTGCACACGTAAACGGCCGGCTGCGCTTTCAAACGCTCGGGATGCAGCACGCTGACTTTGACGCCGCTGGCAGTGACGCAGGCCTGCGCCCATCGTTGCGCGATCCGGTGCTGGCGGCGCCCGTCCTTCTCAAACAGCGAAGCCAGCAAGGCCAGGCTGCCGTAGAAACCGGTTGCCAGAAAGAACAGCGGCGCCCGGACGATATAGCTGATCAGGCGCTCGCCGAACGGCAGCGGATCGGGTCTCGGAGCCAGCGGCTTCACGGCGCGGTCTCCACCGGTACCAGCAGCGGACGAAGCTCGCCGACCAGGTAGACCGACCCGGCGATCACGATCCGATCCTTCGCCGACGTTTCCATCCACGCTCGATCGAGGGCTGCGCGGCCGTCAGCAGCGGCGACAGCGCGGACCCCGGTTTTGGCGGCTGCCGCGATAATCTCGTCGGCGCTCGCCGAGCGTGGCGACGGCACCGGCGTCGCGACAACGAGGTCGAAGAGCGGGAAGAGGATCTGCGCCATCTCCTCGTAAGCTTTGTCCTGCATGCACCCGAAGACCAGGACTTTCAACCCCGGCTGGTCCTCCTCAAGTGAGGACAAAGCGGCCCGCAGGGCCCAGGCACCCGCGGGATTGTGGGCGACGTCGAAGAGAACGTCGGCTTTGCCCGGGATCGCGATCCGCTCCAGGCGCCCGGGCCAGCGGGTTTGGCGAATGCCGGCTGCGATGTGGGCCGGCGTGATGTGGAAGCCATGATGCTCGGCCAGCTCAACGGCGGCAGCGATGGCCAGCGCGATGTTGCGACGCTGATGGGCTCCGGCAAGCGGCGAATCAACCTCAATCGGCTCGCCCAGAACGGTCAGCGAGTAGCGGTTGCGCAGGGTCGAGCTTTCCGCGCGGTCGTTGCCGGCGAATGCAGGCACATATTCGCCGGCATTCACACCGCGGACATTGAGAGCGATGGCGACTTCTCCAACGGCCTGATTCGCTTCGCGGTGCTGGGGCAGTGTGATGAGCGTGCCGTTGGGCCGAAGGATACCGGCCTTCTCTCGAGCGATCTCGGAGATCGTGTGGCCGAGCCATTCCATGTGGTCGAGCGAGATGTCGGTGATCACCGAGACGAGGGGCTCGACGACGTTGGTGGCATCGAGACGGCCGCCCATACCGACTTCAAGAACGGCGAGGTCGATCTCGGCTTCGGCGAAGGCGGAGAAGGCGAGAGCAGTGAGCGTCTCGAAGAAGCTGGGATAGCCGGGCAGTTTGCCTTCGCTGATGAGCTGGCCGGCGCAATCGTCCACTCGGAAATAATGGCGGGCGAAGTCGGCATCGGAGATTGGAGTGCCGGCGATGCGGATGCGTTCGTTGACGCGATCCAGATGGGGCGAGGTGTAGAGGCCTGAGCGATAGCCGGCGGCGACGAGGATCGAGGAGAGTGTTGCAGAGGCAGAGCCCTTGCCGTTGGTGCCGGCGATGAGGACGGAGCGGAAGCGCTGCTCCGGATGTCCCAGTGCGGCGACGAGGGTCCGCATCTCCTCAAGGCGAAACTTGCGGCGGGGCTGGCCGGGGACGACATAGAGCTCGGCGGCTCGGGCGTGAAGTCGATCGAGGGCGGCGGCGTAGGACATGCTTCAGTTCCAGGTTGCGGGGATCGCCAAAAGAAAGTGTTTTCGATGCATAGCTATGTCGCCTGGATTCAGCTACCTGCATGATGGGCCAGGAGCTCCATCGGCCCGTTTATTCGACTGGCAGTTACTCCGAGGGGGCTCCTCATGATTTTACTTGCCAGGCGAGGAGATTCGCGGCCTCTCGAAATGGAGATCGGTCGCGCCATGATGGGCGGTTGGAAAAGGGGGTGATTTCAAAGAGCGGACGCTCGCATCCAATGGGGGCCTGGGCCCGGACGGAAAAAGCTCCGTTCGCGGGAGGCGCGGGACAGAGCTTTCCTGTTTCAGCGTAGGGGATGGGCGAGACGGGCACAAGAGTACGCAGGTACCGTGGGGTTGAGGTTCGTCCGCCTTCGAGAACCGGGGAGCAGAAGGTGCATCAGGGCAGGGCTTCGATGAGGGGCTCGGATTCTCCGGACTTGGGACGCACCCGGACGCGGTAACCCGCTGCCTCGAGCAGATCGCAACAGCGGGCGGTGCTCACGGTGCCAGCCACGAAATGGGGTTCGACGATGAGCCGCGCTCCGAGGTTGTGGAGGAGGGTGGCAGAATCCTGCAGAACTTCGACCTCGCCGCCTTCGATATCGATTTTGACGAAATCAACTTTGGACAGAGAGGTCTGGGCTGCGAAATCCGCCAGCCGGATCGAGGGAACGACCCGTTCGAGGCCGCGATGGCCGCCGGTGATGGCAACCGCGCTGGAGCCCATCGCGCCCTCGTGGGAAAAGAGGAGACCTTCACTGTGCGACCAGACTGCTTTAGGGATGAACGAGATGTTCCGAGTGCCGAGGACGGCAGCGGCCATTTCCAGATTGACGCGTGAACAGGCCTGGTTTTTCTCGTCCGCTTCAAAGGCATAGACCCGGCCGGTGTTACCGACTAACTGCGCAAAGACGATCGACGTGACAGCGGAATAGGCGCCGAGATCGAGGACGGTCTCCCCTCCGCGCAGATTGGCAAAGTCCAGATATTCCGCGGTGGTGTAGTAGGGCTCCGTGTGCGATGGAAAGAGGAACGGGATATCGCCGTAGCCTTTCAGCCGGTGATAACGCGGACCGCTCATGTCCACCAGGCGCACGTCGCCGGTCTGGAGGGGAATCACCGAATCGACGTAATAGTCGAAGTTTTCGATCATATGCTGGAGGTAGAACTGATGGTCTTTGCGGATGCGCAGGACCCGATCTTCGCGCTGCAGATCGTAGAAGAGGTCGCGGGAGATGAACCGCAGACCTTTCTCATGGGCCAGACGTTGTGCTCTCCGGCTGGCACGGAGCTGACGGACCGCAGCGGGTTGCAGACGTCGCGCCAGCCGGCGCAATCCAGGAGACAAATCGCTGGCCATTTCCGAATACCTTTTCCGAATAACGTTCTGCGCGGTTTGTCGGGCGCAACCGCAAGCTACAACGAAGCCGTGGAGCACCGGCGGCATCGGTTCACTGCCGGAGATTCCTTTTCGGGCTTCTGACGATTTTACTTGCGGGGAGAGGAGAATCGCGGACCGTCAGTGGGAACAGGGGCCGGTCCGGATCGGCCGCAGCAGCTGCGGCGGCTGTTCCGGCCTGCCTCGTCCCGGCCGGATCGGCGACGCAGGCCGATCCAAAGGCGGGGGCTGCGGATACAGGCTTGCGTCGGAGGACGGGATTGCCGTTCGCGGGGGAAGATTCATTTGAGTGACGGGTGCGGGGTAGACTGGAAACAGGATGATCCTCCCCTTTGTCCGCGAGCTGCTGGCGGACCTGGAGCACACCCCTTCCTTTGAACAGGCAAGAAGGCACCTGGCTCTTGCCCGCGGGCGTCGTCGTGTCTCTGGACTGACATCGACGGCGCGGGCTCTCTACATCCCCTTGTTTGCGCGGGCCGCCGGTGTGCCGGTGGTGCTGGTTGTGGCCGATAACAAGGCCGCGGATGCTGCGCTGCTGGCGATTCGGACGGGCTGCGAGCTGACCGGAGCGCTGGCTCCCGAGCGGGTGCTGCTGTTGCCGGCGCACGATGTGCTGCCGTTTGAGAATCTGTCGCCGCATCCCGACATTCAGGAGCAGCGGGCAAAGACTCTTTGGAAAATCGCAACCGGTGAAGCTTCGATTGTGATCGCGCCCGTGGAAGCGGCGGCGATGAAGCTGTTTCCCGCGCCCTTCTACGCGGGGCTCGCGCAGATTTTACGGCGCGGCGAGGAAGTGGACGTCGAGACGCTGCTGGCGCACCTGACCAGCATCGGGTACACGCGGAACGACATTGTGGAGATGCCGGGGCAGTTCACGCGGCGCGGCGGGATTCTCGATGTGTATTCGCCGGAGGCAGACCGGCCTGTGCGGTTGGAGTTCTTCGGGGACGAGATTGAGTCAATTCGGAAGTTCGATCCGGAGACGCAGCGCTCGGCGGCTCCTCTGGACGAGGCGCGGTTGCTGCCGCTGACGGAAACGCCTGTGACGGAGCGGCTGCTGGCGGCGGTGCACACGCGGCTGAGCGGCGAGCGAGTGGAGGCATCGGAGGATCCCGAGCTGGTAGAAGCGGCGATTGCTGCGGGCGGCGTGAGCGTGTTTCCGGGATGGGAGTTCTTCGCCGGGGTGAGCGGGGCGACGGGGACGCTGCTGGATCTGTTTCCGAAGGCATCGTTGTTCGTGGAAGAGCCGGCGATGATCCGGAACCAGGTGGACCGGTGGTGGAACAAGGTGGAGCAGAGGCACGAGCGGTCGAGCATCGGATCGCTGATTCGTCCGGAAGACATTTATGTGCGGCCGGAGCTGTTGCAGGCGCAGCTGGTGTCGCACGCGGGGATCGACATCGACCAGTTGGGCGTGGTGGATGTGCTGGACGAGGACGAGACGCTGGGGGAGATCGAGTTCACGTCGCGGCCGACGCTGCGGTTCCATGGGTCGATTCCGGCGCTTGTGGAACAGATCCGGACGCTGATGCAGCAGGAGGTGCGAACGCTGCTGGTGGCGCCGAACCAGGGCGAAGTGGAGCGGCTGGCGAGTTTGCTGCGAGAGTATGAGCTGCCGTATCGGCTGGGGAGCCGGATCCAGCACGCGGGCAGCGAGACGATGTACGACGAGAGCAGCTATCTGGCGGGCGATCTGCGGACGCCGGTGATCGTGCGGACGGCGCTGGCGAGCGGGGTGAGCCTGCCGGATGCGCGGCTGGTGATCTTTGGGGCGCAGGACTTTTTTGACGAAGCAGATGTAACGGCGCGGCCGGCTCCGAGGAAGTCGAAGACGGCGGCGTTTGTCTCGGATTTTCGCGACCTGACGGTGGGCGACTACGTGGTGCACGTGGAGCACGGAATCGCGCGCTACCAGGGATTGCGGGAGATTGAGCAGGACGGGATCTCGCTGGAGTTCATGATTCTGGAGTTCGCCGAAGGGGCGCGGCTGTACATACCGCTGACGCGGCTGGATCTGATCCAGAAATACCGGTCGACGGAATCGGGACCGGCGCCGGTGCTGAATCGGCTGGGCAGCCAGCAGTGGGCGAAGACCAAGGCGCGCGTGAAGAAGGCCATGGAAGACATGGCCGATGAGCTGCTGAAGCTGTATGCACAGAGGAAGGCAGCGCACGGGCACGCGTTTCCTCCGGACAACGAATTTCAGCGGGAGTTTGAGGACGCCTTCGACTACAACGAAACCGACGATCAGCTGGCGGCGATTGCAGACATTAAGAAGGATATGGAATCGACGCTGCCGATGGACCGGCTGCTGTGCGGCGATGTGGGCTATGGAAAAACCGAGGTCGCGATGCGGGCGGCCTTTAAGGCGGTCCAGGATGGCCGTCAGGTGGCGGTGCTGACGCCGACGACGGTTTTGAGCTTCCAGCATTTCGAGACGTTTAAGAATCGGTTTCGGCAGTTTCCGATCACGGTTGAGATGATCTCGCGGTTCCGGACGGCGAAGGAGCAGAAGCTGATTCTGGAGCAGGTGGAGACGGGGCGGGTGGACATTCTGATCGGCACGCACCGGCTGCTGTCGAAGGACATCAAGTTCCACGATCTGGGGCTCCTGGTGGTGGATGAGGAGCAGCGCTTCGGGGTGCGGCACAAGGAGCGTCTGAAGCAGATGCGGCGAGAGATCGATGTGCTGGCCATGTCGGCGACGCCGATTCCGCGAACGCTGCACATGTCGCTGGTGGGGCTGCGGGACATGAGCGTGATCGAGACGCCACCGCGGGATCGCATGGCGATTCAGACGGTGGTGGCGAAGTTCGACGAGAAGCTGATCCGGAGCGCGATTGAGGTGGAACTGGAGCGGGGCGGGCAGATCTATTTCGTCCACAACCGGGTGGAGACGATTTACGAGATTGCCGCGAAGATCCAGGAGATGGTGCCGACGGCGCGGGTAGTGGTGGGGCACGGGCAGATGGGCGAGAGCGATCTGGAGAAGGTGATGCTCTCGTTCATGCACCACGAGCACGATGTGCTGGTGGCGACGACGATCATCGAGAACGGGCTGGATATTCCACTGGCGAACACGATGATCGTGAACCGGGCGGACCGGCATGGGCTGTCAGAGCTCTATCAATTGCGGGGACGCGTTGGCCGGTCGAACCGGCGGGCGTATGCGTACCTGCTGATTCCGCCGGAACAGGAGCTGACGGAGGTGGCGCGGCGGCGGCTGGCGGCACTGAAGGAATTTTCCGACCTGGGCGCGGGGTTCAAGATTGCGGCGCTGGATCTGGAGCTGCGGGGGGCGGGAAATCTGCTGGGCGGCGAGCAGAGCGGGCACATTGAGGCGGTCGGCTTCGAGATGTACACGTCGATGCTGGAAGAGGCGGTGGGACGGCTGAAGGGCGAGGAGAAGGTGGAACGTCCATCGGTGCAGCTGAGCCTGGGGATTCCACTGCGGATCGACGAGAGCTATATCGCCGAGGAGAATCAGCGGCTGCGAATGTATAAGCGGATCGCGGGCGTGGAGAACGAGCGAGCGCTGGACGAGGTGCGGGCGGAACTGGAGGACCGGTACGGACCGCCGCCGGTGAGCGTAGCGCATCTGCTGGAGGCGGCGCGGCTGCGGATGGAGTGTGAGCGGATCGGGGTGGCGCAGGTCGATCGGAAACGGGATCAGCTGCACATCCGGTTCACGGAAACTGCTGCGGTGGATCCGGGACGGCTGATGAAGCTGGTGGCGAAGAACGCGAAAAAGGGAGCGCAGTTCACGCCGCAGGGGGTGCTGAAGTTTCCGCTGGCTGCGGTGAAGCCGGACGAGGTGCTGGCTGAGGTGCGCGGGCTGCTGGTGGAGCTGGCGGACAACAGCGCTCAGCGTTCAGGGCAGGGAGAACAGCCTGTCGCCCGTAGCCGGTAGCTGGTAGCCGGAAACTCACCACAGAGACACAGAGAGCACAGAGACCCGGGGACGAACCC
>JBAUZR010000455.1:0-12089 GCA_049585375.1 Acidobacteriaceae bacterium | reverse complement strand
TTCTGGTTCCGCACCAGGCCGTCGACCGCATGCAAAACGATTCCCAACTGGCGGCTCTGCTCGCGGACAGTATTGCGGTGGAGATGGAAGCTCAGGATGCCCGGATGCTGCAGGGGATCCGTCCCACTCGCAAACACGCCACGAAAGAACTTGCCATCGATGCGGGCGAAGTGATGGCCATCGGCGGTACGGAAACACTGGCGGCCAATATGCTTGTGGAACATCATCGATTCGCGAAAGAACAGCGGCAGAGCGCCCGGGTGAGTCTCAGTCTGATGCATGACGCCGGCTACGACGTCGCTCAGGCTCCGATCGCCTGGTGGCGGATCTCCGAAGGCACCGAAAAGTCGCTGGCCGAGACGTCGCTTCCGAGGCAGTCGGTGAACCTTTACCGCGACCTGAGCACGACGTGGAGCACCACAGCGATATCGCCGACCCGCAATCAGGACTCCGCTGCTGACTGAATCGCTGCCCAGGCCAGACGGACATGCCGCCGGAATATTCGGCAATGGCCCTTCATCATGAGAAAAGCCGCCAGTCGGCGGCTTTTTGTTGCGGATTCAGGTTCGGGTTATCCTCGCTCCGCTGCCAGATCCGCAACCTTGCGGTCATAAACGCCGACCAGGGAGTTCCAGCGGACATAGAGCAATTCTTCCAGCATCTTGATGCCGTCTTTCAGATAGCTCATGCGGGTGCGTTCGTCGTGCCCCCAGGTGACCGGCACTTCGCGGACCGTATAACCGCGCTTGAGCGCGATGAACAGGATCTCCGGATCGAAACCCCAGCGCTCGATGCGCTGCAGCTGGAAGATGGTTTGGGCGGCGTTCCGCCGGAAGGCTTTAAAGCCGCACTGCGTGTCGGCGAATGGCAGCCGCATAACCATGCGGGTGACCAGATTGAAGCAGCGGCCGAATATCTGTCGGTAGAGCGGCTGGTGGATTGTCTGGCGGCTGCGCTCCAGCCACCGCGATCCAATGGCCACGTCGGCGCCATCCCGGATCGCCGCGAACAGGCGCTCGGCTTCTTCCATGGGAGCCGACAGGTCGGCATCGCTGAACATCACGATGCTGCCCGCCCCGTGCAGCAGCCCGTTGCGCACGCTGTAGCCTTTGCCGCGATTGCCGGGGTTCTCGATCAGCCGGATGCGCCGGTCAAGCGCGATGTAGCCTTCCACGATGGCGGCGGTGTTATCGGTGGACCCGTCGTTGACCACCAGCACCTCGGCATCCCAGCGACGGTCATTGATGGTGCGCAAAACCTCATCGAGCGCGTGCCCGATGCGCGCGCTTTCGTTGTAGGCGGGAATGACAATGGTGTATTGAGGGTCCATATTCAGCCGTCCTCCTCTCCCCTCGCTGTGCTGCCGCGGTCTCAAGCGTCCGCTCGCAAAACGTTTTAGGAGGAGGATGAGCGAATAATGCTTGACTGATCATACCGGATTTCTGAGATTTCGACTTCTTGCCGCGCCAGCCAATTTGGCCCGGTGCTACACTCGCCCGTATGGAAGACCCTGTCGAATCAACGGCTCCCACCCCGCAGGCGACCCCGAATCCCGTCCCGCCGCCCTGGTATCCCCCTGCGCCGCGGCCCCGCCGCCGCCTGTGGCCCTGGTTCGCCGTCGGGGGCGCGCTCCTCCTCGGCCTTGTTTTCATGGGCTCCATCTCGTTCTACATGGCAGCCCATTTCTTTGGAGGTTCGACAGACGGCTTCACCTCACTGGGCGACAACATTGGGGTCATCGACATTGACGGCGAGATCCTCTCTGCAGACACAGTTGTCGATCAGTTGCGCAAGTTTAACCAGGACGACTCGATCAAGGCGATCATTCTGCACATCGACTCGCCGGGCGGTGGTGCTGCCGCGTCGCAGGAGATTTATCACGAGGTGCTCCGCATCCGCGAGCAAAAGAAGAAGCCGATTGTCGCGTCCATCGAGAGCATGGGAGCGAGCGGCGCCTATTACATCGCCTCGGGGACGGACAAGATCTATGCCAACGATGCCAGCGTCGTCGGCTCCATCGGCGTGATCATGGAGTGGACGAACTACGGCAACCTGATGCAATGGGCGAAGCTGTCGCCGGAGGTGATCCACGCCGGAACCCTGAAAGATGCGGGCGACCCCTCCCGGCCCATGACGCCGGAGGAGCGCGCGTATTTCCAGAGCCTGGTCGACAACATGTATGGCCAATTCATCCGCGACGTCGCGGAGGGGCGCCATCTGCCGGAGGCGCAGGTTCGCTCGATGGCGACCGGGCAGGTCTGGACCGGCCAGCAGGCGTTGCCACTGCATCTCATTGATAAAGAAGGCGGTTTTCGAGTCGCATTGCTGGACACGGCGAAGTCCGTCGGCATCTCGGGCGAGCCGGACGTGGTGAAACCGTACGTTCGGCACAGAAGCTTCCTGGACCTGCTGGGCTCGGACGCGGACAGCCTGATCCCCAACCCGAGCAAGCTGCTGGAGCGGCATGCCGGCTTTTATTTCCTGTGGCGCTGATTCGGGCCTTGAGTCTGTTCCAAAATCCCGCAACTACTTGACTTTGCAAGCGAAAGAGATTGCATCTACTATGAAGGACAACGGGCTTACCAGGAACGGAGCGACCCCCACCATGACCAAAGCCGACCTCGTTGAAGAAGTAACGAAGCTGGGCGACCTGACCCGACGCGACAGCGAAGTGATCGTGGAAACGATCTTCGATTCCGTGATCGGCGCGCTCAGATCCGGCGACAAGATTGAGATCCGCGGTTTCGGCAGCTTCCGCATTCGCCAGCGTAAGCCCCGCATTGGCCGCAATCCCAAGACCGGCACCAAGGTCGAGGTGCCCGCCAAGAAGGTCCCCTACTTTAAGCCCAGCAAGGAACTCCGCGATCTGGTGAACCCCGCTGGCAAAACTGCGGAAGCGGCGCAGAGTCCAGCCCCGGCTGAGGGCGGCAACGCTCCGGCCTGACCGAAGTCACTTGTAGATCAGCCTGATCCGGATCTCTGTCACCGGACAGGAAACCTGCGCAGAAGCCGCCTGAAACGAAGGCGCCGACAACAGCACACGCGGATTGTTCGCAAACCCGAAGCCTTCCTTCGGGATTCCTAAAAAATTCCGGTCCAGCTTCATATTTGCGTTCTCGTCGTGGAACACGGCGACGCCATATTTGCCCGGCGGTACTTTGAACTCCTCCGTGGCCTGGCGATTGCGAATGTCGAAGCCGCCAGCGGTCACCGCTTTCGATCGATCCTCCGGCCATCCTGCCGGTGATGCAAAGACCACGCCGCCTGCTTTTCCTTTGTCGTTGCGGAATCCTGTCACGAGAATGCGCAGCGTGCACTGCGGCTTGCCAGAGCCCGTATCCGCGAAATGGCCGGCGGGATCACGCTGTGCCCCTGCCGCCGGCGCTGCCAACCCCGCCACCAGCGCGAACCCCACCAGCGCACGCCCTGTCATCCAGCCCATCTTCCCAGCCTATCGTGACCCGCCACCGCTGCGTGCCGCCTGAAGATCTCTTCACATCCCCTTGATCTCTGATTCCCGGGGCGACAAGCCAGAAGAGCCTCGAATCGGATAGGGTGTTGGGTTAGGAAAAAATCGCTATGGCTGCGACCACCGTCACAGAAACTACCGACCACCGCCCTACCGCCACCACCGTTTACCCGATTCGCCGTGTTGCCGTCCTGGGCGCTGGAACCATGGGTTCACGCATCGCCGCGCAGATCGCCAATGCCGGTTTCCCCGTTCTCCTGCTCGATATGGCTCAGCCGGGCGATCGGAACGGGCTGGCCGCCAGAGCGCTTGACGGCCTGAAGAAGTCGAAGCCCGCGGCTCTGGCTTCTCCGGATTTTGCCGCCCGCATCGCGATTGGTAACTTCGACGATGATCTGCCGCGCCTGCGCGAAATCGACTGGATCATCGAAGCGGTCGCAGAGAACCTCGAGATCAAGCGCAGCCTTCTCTCCCGCGTGGCGCCGCACCTTCGCCCCGACGCGCTACTGACTACGAACACCAGCGGTCTGCCCGTGGCCGCTATCGCCGAAGGGCTTCCCCAGGATCTGCGCCAGCGCTGGTTTGGGACGCATTTTTTCAATCCGCCGCGGTACATGCAGCTGGTCGAAATCGTCGCCACCGCCGACACTGACCCGGCCGCCCTTGATGCAATCGCGGGCTTCGCTGATGTCCACCTCGGCAAGTCCGTCGTTCCGGCGAATGACCGGCCCAACTTTATCGCCAACCGCATTGGCGCATTCTCGCTGTTGAATACGATTCGCGTGATGCAGGAGCAGAGCCTCACGATTGAAGAAGTCGATGCGCTGACGGGGAAGCCGCTGGGCTGGCCGAAAACCGGCACCTTCCGCCTCGCCGATATGGTCGGGCTCGATGTTCTTGGCAGTGTCGTGCGCAATTTTGCCGCAAACACGAAGGACGAGCGCAGCGACCTGCAGCTGCCTGCGTTCCTCGAGACCATGCTCGAAAGGAAATGGTTCGGCGACAAGACCGGACAGGGCTTCTACAGGAAGGAGCGGGGCGCGAAGGATGACGAACGCCTGACGCTCGACCTTGCTACCTTCAATTACCGCCCCGCGCAGAAGCCGAGGTTGCCGGCGCTGGATGCCACCAAGCCCATCGAGTCTCTCCCTGAGCGCATTCGCGCCCTGCTCGGCGGGAACCTCGAGAAGGACAAGGCCGCAGCCTTCTACTGGGCGATCCTTCCCGATTTGTGGCTTTATGCCGCAGCGCGCATTGGTGAAATCAGCGACAGCGTGGCCGATATCGACCGCGCGATGCGCACCGGCTTCAACTGGGAACTCGGGCCTTTTGAGATGTGGGATGCTGCGGGGGTTGCCGAGACTACTGCAAAACTCCGCAGCCAGGGCCGTACTCTGCCCCTCGCGCTGGAGCAACTGCTGGCCACTCCGGAAAAGACCTGGTACCGCAAGGAGGGGGCTGAGGCTTTCAACGCGCGCACGGGCTCATTCACTCCCGATGAATCGCCTTCCGCTGTCGTCTCCCTCACTCGTGCAAAGCGTTCGGGTGGGGTGGTGAAGGAAAACCCCGGAGCCTCGCTGATCGACGTCGGCGACGGCATTGCCTGCATCGAGTTCCACACCAAGATGAACGCCCTCGGGGGCGACATCGTGAGCTTCGTCCGGGAAAACCTGCATCCCGCGAGCGCCGCCGTCCGTGACTTTCGCGGTTTTGTGATCACCAACGATGCGGCGAACTTCTCAGCCGGCGCGAATCTCGTTCAGCTTCTGCTCGCCGCTCAGGACGAAGAGTGGGACGAAATCGACACCTACATCGCCGCCTTCCAGGAGATGACGCAGGCCATCAAGTTCTGCCCTGCGCCGGTGGTGGTCGCGCCTTTCGGCCTTGCGCTTGGCGGCGGCGCTGAAGTGACGCTGCATGCGGCCGTGCGGCAGCCGCATCTGGAGCTCTATATGGGACTGGTGGAAACCGGCGTTGGCCTGATCCCCGCCGGTGGAGGCTGCAAGGAGATGACCCTGCGCGCCGTCGATTTGGCCGCTGCTGCTGCGCCGCGGAACTCACGCAGCGACAGCGTTGAACTGCATCACACTATGCGGACTTTCTTCGAGAACATCGCCCTGGCGAAGGTCTCCACATCCGCTTATGAGGCGCGCGATCTTCACCTGCTGCGCCCCTCCGACCGCATCACGATGAACCGCGACCGCGTTCTTCATGACGCGAAGCTGCAGGCGCTCACCCTTGCCGAGACGGGCTATACGGCGCCGCTGCCTCGAACTGATATCCCTGCACCCGGCGACTCGGTGCTGGCCGCCCTGAAGCTCGGTATCCACATGCTCCGCGAGGGCGAACAGGCCAGCGATCACGATGTCGTCGTCGCAACCCATCTTGCCGAAATACTCTGCGGAGGCGCCGTCACACCGGGCACGCCCATCAGCGAGAAAACCCTGCTCGACCTCGAGCGCCAGCATTTCCTCTCGCTCTGCGGAGAACGCAAAACGCAGGAGCGCATCGCGCACACTCTGAAAACCGGCAAGCCCCTCAGGAATTAGTCACTGTCTGGAGTACTTATGAGAGATGCCGTCCTCGTCAGCGCCGTTCGCACCGCCGCCGGCAAAGCGCCGCGCGGAGCCCTGCGCTCCACCCGGCCCGATGATCTCGCCGCCACTGCGATGCGCGGTGCGCTCGATCGCATTCCGCAACTCGATCTGAAAACCATCGACGACGTAATACTTGGCTGTGCAATGCCCGAGGCGGAACAGGGCATGAACGTGGCTCGTGTTGCCAGCTTCCGAGCCGGCCTGCTGGTGGACGCTGCAGCCATGACCGTCAATCGCTACTGCGCTTCGGGCCTGCAGGCCATCGCCCTCGCCGCAGAACGCATTCGCGGGGGCGGCGCGGACGTGATCGTTGCCGGCGGCGTCGAGTCCATGTCCATGATCCCGATGGGCGGTAACAAGATCGCTGTCAACCCATGGCTGGTCGAAAACTATCCGGGATCGTATCTCTCCATGGGCCTGACCGCCGAGCGTCTGGCGAAGCACTACGGGATTTCCCGCGAGGATGCGGACGAGTTTGCGCTCCAGAGCCACCAGAAAGCCGTGGCTGCCATCCAGTCCAATCGTTTCGAGAATGAAATTGTGCCCGTCCCTGTAGCAGTTACTGCGCCCAACGGCGACGGGCAGACCAAAACCGTCACCTCCGACTTCCGCACCGACGAAGGCCCCCGCTCCGATACCACCGGCGAGGCTCTGGCGAAGCTTCCGCCCGTCTTCCATGTGAAGGGCACCGTCACAGCCGGGAATTCTTCACAGACCTCCGACGGAGCCGCAGCAGCGATTGTGATGTCCGGCGAGCGCGCTGCCGCGCTGGGACTGCAGCCGCTGGCGCGCTTTGTTGCGTATGCCTATGCCGGCTGCGATCCTGAAGAAATGGGCAACGGCCCTGTGTATGCGGTGCCTAAAGCATTGCGGCTCGCCGGACTGACTCTCGATCAAATGGACGTGATCGAGCTGAACGAAGCATTCGCCTGCCAGTCGCTTGCGGTCATCCGCCAGCTCGGGCTCGACCCCGCCAGAGTCAATGTCAACGGCGGAGCCATCGCCCTTGGGCACCCCCTGGGCTGCACCGGCGCCAAGCTCACGGCGACTCTCCTGCGCGAGCTGCGCCTCCGTAAGGGCCGCTACGGACTGGTCACGATGTGCGTGGGCGGCGGGATGGGAGCCGCCGGGATCTTCGAAAACCTGGCTTAATCTTCCCTTTGTCTTCGCAACCCCATTCATTGCGCGCCCACGCGACCGGCGTACGATAGTCTCTCGGAGTCCTGCCATGGCCACCGCAACCGCGTCCAAAGTCATTCCTGGGGGCACCTTCCTCCTCGACAATGCCGCGCCCGACGACGTTTTCACGCCTGAGGATTTCACCGAAGAGCAACAGGAAATCGCCCACACGACGGCCGAGTTCGCGGAAAAGTCGATCCTGCCCCGCGTTCCGGAGATTGAGGCGAAGAATTTCCAGGCCACTCGCGAGCTGCTTCTGGAGGCGGGTCAGCTCGGTCTGCTCGCCGCCGACATCCCCGAGGCGTATGGGGGCCTCGCACTGGACAAGGTCACCTCCGCGCTCATTGCCGACCGCGTCGCCGTCTGTGCCAGCTTCTCCGTCAGTATCAGCGCGCATACGGGCATAGGCACTCTGCCCGTCATCTGGTACGGCACGACCGAGCAGAAGGAGAAATACCTTCCAAAGCTGGCGACGGGTGAATGGATCGCAGCCTACGCGCTCTCCGAAGCCTCTTCCGGCTCTGACGCCATGAACATCCGCGCTCAGGCGCGACTTTCCGCCGACGGATCGCAATACATCCTGAACGGCGAGAAGATGTGGATCTCCAACGCCGGTTTCGCCGACCTCTTCATCGTCTTCGCGAAAATTGTGGCAGACGACGGCCAGCCTGGGCAATTCTCCGCTTTCCTCATCGAGCGCAACACACCCGGCCTGGGCATCGGGGCGGAAGAACACAAACTCGGGATTCGCGGCTCATCGACCTGCCCGCTGGTTCTGTCCGACTGCGCCATCCCCGCCGGCAATCTTCTCGGCGAGGCGGGCAAGGGGCACCACATTGCTTTTAATATTCTGAACGTTGGCCGTTACAAATTAGGCGCGGCTACCCTCGGTGGTGCGCGCCACACGCTGCGCAATGCGATCCGCTACGGAAAGCAGCGTCTTGCCTTTGGCAAATCCATCACGTCGTTCGGCCTTATGCAGGAGAAGATTGCCGACATGGCCGCGGGCATTTTTGCGGGAGAAGCCCTCGTCTATCGTGTGGTGGGCGCCATTGACGCTGCGCTGGCCACGCTGCCGTCCGACGCCCCAGCGGCTGACGTTCAGAAGCGCATCGAGGATTATGCGGTCGAATGCTCGATCGTGAAGGTATGGTGCTCGGAGATGCTGGACCGCGCTGTCGACGCCAACCTCCAAATCCACGGCGGCTACGGCTACGTCGAGGAGTATCCCGCCGAGGGCGCGTACCGCGACGCGCGCATCAACCGCATCTTCGAGGGCACCAACGAAATCAACCGCCTCATCATTTCCGGATTTCTGCTCAGGCGCGCGCTGCAGGGCCGTTTGCCGCTGCTGCCCGCTATCGCCAAAGTGATGGATGAGGTGATGGCGGGTCCTGCACCGCGATCCGATGCCACCGGCCCGCTCGCCGCCGAACACGCCTTGCTGGCCGGCGCGAAGAAGCTGGGCCTCTTCTGCTCGGGCGCAGCCAGCCAGAAATATCCGACCAACCTCCAGGACCAGCAGGAGATCATGGGCGCTATCGCCGATATCCTTATCGAAATCCTGGTCATGGAATCTGCGATTCTGCGCGCGGAGAAGGGCAGCGCAGCGCATCCCATTGCGGTCTCTCTGGCGCAGCTCACGGCGGCTCGTTCGTTTCGCATTGTCGAGTCAGCCGCGGAGCGTATTCTGGCCGCCGTCGCGGAAGGCGACATGCTGCGCACGCAGATGGCGATCTTTCGCCGCCTTACGAAGCATGACCCCGTGAACACAGTCGCCCTGGGTCGCACCGTCGCCGAGCATATGCTGGCCGCCGAGCGCTACACGCTGTAATCAGGAGCCGGCCAGCAACGCGTCGACCAGCGCGCGCCACTCCTTATCCAGTTCCGGGTGGTGATGCTGCCGTCCAGCCCGCTCATACCAGTAATTGGCATTCCACTCGGCGCCTTCTTTGCGATGCAGATAGGCATGGACCGCCATCCCATCGCGACTGTCCAATGCGTCCACCAGTCCGTGCGCCCGCGACCAGTCCCCTTTTGCATCCCACCACAGAGCCCTGAGCGGCGCGGGCAATCCCGCTGGCGGCTCGGCGCGCTCCAGCGAATTGCCGAATTCCTCTGCCGTCATCCGCTCACTCCCAGAGCCAAGTCCATGCCGGTATCCGATACCGCTACTGGCTACCGGCTTTAACTCAGCACCAGCTTCCCGATCGTTGCCAGTTGCATATTCGAGGTGCCCTCGTAAATGGAGCCAATCTTCGCGTCGCGATAAAACTTCTCTATCGGATAATCCTTGACGAATCCGTATCCGCCGTAAAGTTCCACAGCCTGGCTGGCGACCTCCTCTGCCACTCGCGAGGCAAACAGCTTCGCCATGGCCGCCTCTTTCACAAATGGAACACCGGCGCCCTTCATCCGCGCGGCGTTGTAGACCATCAGACGGACGGATTCAATTCGGGTAGCCATCTCCGCCAGCGAGAACTGCACCGCCTGAAACTCCGCGATCGGTTTCCCGAACTGCTTCCGCTCCTTGCAGTATTTCGCCGCCAGCGACCATGCGCCTTCCGCCAGCCCCAGCATCTGCGCCGCAATTCCGATCCGTCCCTCATTCAGGGTTTCAATCGCAATCTTATATCCCTTGCCGACTTCGCCCAGGACGTTTCCGGCGGCCACGCGGCAATCGTCGAAAAGCAGCTCGCAGGTGGACGAAGCGCGAATGCCCATCTTGTCTTCTTTGTGCCCAACGGTGAAGCCAGCCGTTCCGCGCTCGACCACAAACGCCGTGATCCCGCGATATCCTGCCTGCGGATCAACGGTGGCGAAGACCAGAAACAGATCTGCCTCCACGGCATTCGAGATCCACAGCTTCCGACCGTTCAGAACATACTCATGACCATCGGCTCGCGCCTGAGTGGTCAGCGAAAAGGCATCCGATCCCGAGCCGGCCTCGCTGAGCGCATAGGCGCAGACCGCCTGCTGCGCCATGCGCGGAATCCACAACTGCTTTTGTTCCGCGGTGCCCCAGCGCAGCAGTGCGTTCACGGCCAGCGTGTTCTGCACGTCCACGATCACCGCCACCGCGGGATCGACGCGCGCAATCTCCTCCACCGCCAGTACCGCGCTGAAGAAGGACGCGCCGGCGCCCCCCAGTTCCGGCGGCGCCTCGATGGCCATCAGACCGAGCTCGAACATCTGCCGCAGGAGATCGGCATCCAGCTTCTGCGCTTCGTCCATCGCGCGTACGCGGGGGGCGATCTCCTGCTGGGCAAACTGCCGCACCGTGTCGCGCAGCATCGTTTCTTCTTCCGTCAGCGTGGTGAGCGGGGCGACATGTTCCAGCGCAGTTTCAGTTTCAGCCATGGGCTCTCCTTCAGGGGACGGCCCATCGCACGCATAGCGCACAGGGCCGAACACCCGAGCCTATCCTGGCTCGCGCACGATGCGCCACTCCCGCAGGTGGGTTGTGGATCAGAAGAACACGGCCGGCGAAAGGCGGCCGTTGTCCGGAACTAGTCGGCTCCGACCAGGTCGGGTTCAGGCTCCTTCGGCATTTCGAAGCTCACGTTCGGCCCCGCGCCGCTGTAGCCCGGCAATACCTTCAGCCGTTTCAGGATCTTCCGCGTCAGCCCGGTCAGCGGCTGATCGTTCAGGTCCAGCACTGGAACCCAGGCGCGATCGCCTGTGCTCCGCGCCAGCAACTTCTGTTCGTTCACGGTAAGCCCGTACACGGTCACGTAATAATTCGTGTTGGTGATGGAGTGCCGCACCGTGAGCAGCTGCATGCTCTCGCTTTCCTGGCCTTCCTTCAGCAGGGGCAGCTCCCACATGCCCGGCATCTGCGACGCATCCGCGGGACGCTGCTCCAGCAGCACCTCGGCCCGCGGCCACTGCCGCCGCTGCACCAGAGCCAGCGCCGTCTTCTGGCTGAGCATCTTCTTCGTGCGCGGCGCCGCATGTTCGCCTCGCGTCGCGCATCCTTCGCGCACTGGGCAGACCAGGCACTGGGGACTACGGGGCAGGCACACCGTCGCGCCCAGCTCCATCATCGCCTGATTGAAGTCGCCCGGCCGCTGCCGGTCCACCAGATCTTCAGCCGCGCGCCGCAACTGGCCGCTGCGCGCCACACCCGGAACCGGCTCATGCCCGAAATAGCGTGTCAGCACGCGTTCCACGTTGCCGTCCACCGCCGGGACCGCCTCGCCAAACGCGATGCTGGCCACCGCAGCCGCGGTATAGATTCCCACGCCCGGCAGGCGGGTCAGCGCCGCCGCGTTGCGAGGAATCGCGCCTCCGTGCTCGGCGACGACCGCTTTGGCGGCCTCATGCAATGCCCGTGCGCGCCGGTAATATCCCAGCCCGCTCCACTGCGTCAACACCTCAGTATCGTCGGCCTGCGCCAGCGACTCCAGTGTCGGGAACCGTGTAAGGAAGCGTGTGTAGTACTCCACTACGACCGAAACGCGCGTCTGTTGGAGCATTGTCTCCGACACCCAGATCGCGTAAGGATCCAGGGTCTGCCTCCAGGGCAAATCGCGCGCGTGGGCGTCAAACCAGGCCAGCAGCCGCTCGCGAAATATTGCTTCGTCCTGTTTCGATTCCATGTGGGGATACCAGATATCCATTCCATCCGCACGTTGACGCTTTCGCAATCCCCCAAAAGGCGAATGAATCTGCCGCGACAATGGCAGACCTTTCGTTCCTTTCGCCGCTAACTGCTTCGTCTTCAATCTGCTTCCCCTCAGGCAAACCCGATGCTTCGACGCGTCCTGTTACCCTGAATTCTGGCCTTCATGGTTTCCGACGCCTTCCTTCGCCGCCTCCCCAAAGCCGAACTCCACCTCCAC
>JBAUZR010000454.1:0-4581 GCA_049585375.1 Acidobacteriaceae bacterium | reverse complement strand
CGATCCGCGCCTCCAGAGCGACCTCGATCTGAGCGCTTATCCGGTTGTCCGCGTGACCGACCAGCAGAACCTGATTGTGTGCGAACGGTATACCTGCGACGCAAGCGGCAGCCTGCGCGTCAGAATCTCCGCCGAGCCCACCGGCTACACACGCAATTTCGTTATCGGCCAGACGGGCGCTGCACCGGCGGGTTCTGCTGCCCAGGCATAGCGACCCTCCCGACTGCTTCGGCGAGTAGAAGCGAGCCCGCGAGAGGGTTTCCGGGTTCAGCGTCGTCCAGACTACTGTGCTACAGTGAACCAATTCCGCCGCGGTTCTCCCCAGGTGTCCGGCTCCTTATGAGCCGCGGATGATGGTCTTGTGGCATGATCAGCCCCTCCGAATCCGCGCATGGAGTGGACACCATCGACCTGCAGCAGGAGATTGTGCGCCTGCAGGCACTGCTGGAGACCTCTCGCCAGGTGCACTCGACCATTCGTCAGGATGAGGTCTTGTCGACAGTTCTGCGCATCGTCGTGCGGGAGCTGGAACTCCCCGGAGCGCTCATCACGGATCCGCCCACGAGCTATGGAGAAGTGCCGGGTGCGCCGTGGGACGGTTGTTTCCGGTTTCCCCTCCACGACAAAGAGGGCCACCACCTGACCGAACTGATTGTTGCCACGCCCGAGGGGCGGTCCCTCACCATCTATGAGGAAGACTTTCTCGAGCGGCTGGCGCTGCAGGCCGGGGTCGCGGTAGAGAACGCCCGCTACTATGAGCGCAACCTGGAATGGGCACGAGTCGAGCAGGATCTGCATGCGGCACGCGCCATCCAGCGCAGCCTGGTGCCGCAGCAAATGCCGCAGATTGAGGGCTATTCGGTCGCGGTTCGCTACAGCGCCTGCTACGAGGTGGGTGGCGACTGCGTGGATATCGTGGGCCTGCCGGACGGCGTTCAGGTGATGGCCGTCGCGGACGTTGCGGGCAAGGGGCTGGCTTCCGCCATTGTGAGCACCGCATTCCGCTCGGCGTTTCGCGCCAGCGTGGCGGTGGGCGTGGCGCTGCCCGAACTCGTCTCCCGGCTGAACCGCCAGCATTGCGCCGAAGGCGATGAAGCCCGCAACCGCTACGTGACGGGGATTTTTCTGCGACTGGACCCTGCGAAGCACCAGCTGGAGATCGTGAACGCCGGGCATAATCCGGGCTTTCTGGCCAGGCCGGATGGTTCCGTGCATCAGCTCCAGGCCAGCGCGACGCCGGTCGGCATCCTGCCGTCCGCGGATTACCGCTCTGAGATCCTCGATTTTCCGCCCGGCTCGCGGCTTCTCTTTTACACAGACGGGCTGACCGAGGTGTTCCGCGGCGATGAGGAGTTTGGCACCGAGCGGCTGCTGGCTTCATTTCTTGGGTGCAACGCGCCGGAATGTACTGCTATCCTCGATACGCTGTGGCAGGAGCTGCGCCGCTTTTCGGGAGAAGAGCTGTTGCAGCAGCAGGACGACATGACCGCGCTGGCTCTGATGCGGACGCATGCGTAGGGGAGAAATCCAATGATCGTAACCGCGGGGTCGACGGTGGAAGTGCGGCTGCCATCGCGGCTCGGGTTCGAGAAGGTGGCGATGGGAACGGCGGCGAGCGTCGCCGCGCTCATGGGTTTCCCGAGTGAGCGGATCGAGGACCTGAAGACCGCGGTCGCCGAGGCCTGCATCAACGCCATCGAACACGGGAATCAGCTCAACGAGAAGCTCTCAGTCGGCGTGATCCTCTCCGCAACCAGCGATGAGCTGGAAGTCAGGGTGATCGACAACGGCTCGGGCATCGCGAAGCAGCCGTCGAAGCCGGACATCGATCGCAAAGTCCACGGAGAGGAAGACCCGCGCGGCATGGGCATGTTCCTCATACAGTCGCTGGTGGACGAGGCCGAGTGGGTTCGCGACAGCAAAGGCAAGGGCAGCTATGTGCGGCTGGTCATCCGCCTCGACAAGGAGAGTGAGTAGATGCAAGCCGAGACCAGAGCCACGACGGACCACATTACCGCCCCGGACGGCCAGTCTGTCACTGTGTTGCGTTTCAGCGGCGATATCTCCAGCAACTCCAGGGAGCCGGTTCTCGGAGCGTGGCAAAATATCACCGGCGGTGGCCCGGTTCTGCTCGATTTCTCCAAAGTCGACTACATCAACTCCAGCGGGATCGCGCTGATCATCCAGATGCTGATGGAAGCCGACAAAAGCGGCCGGAAGGTGGCCGCCTTTGGCCTGACGCCCCATTTCCAGAAGGTTTTCACGATGGTGGGCATCGCCAAATATGCGGGGCTCTATAAAGACGAGCCGACCGCGGTCGCCACTCTGTAGCAAACCACGGAAAACAAATAGCTTAAGCTTGGCGATGCAGGATTCCTCTGGAGAAAACTAAATTATTAGTTACTTTTCCCTTTCCTGATGCGTCGAAGGAAAAGGAGGAAGTGGGCGCGTGCCGCGTAAACCATCCGAGACCCTGACGGAAGCGGAACTCCGCATTATGCAGGTGCTGTGGCAAAAAGGCCCAGCCACCGTGCAGCAGATTCTTGGCACGCTGCCCGGTCCGACAGCTCTGGCCTACAACACTATCCTCACCACCATCCGCATACTGGAGCGTAAGGGATACGTGAAGCACGTGAAGGATGGCCGTGCCCACGTCTATACGCCTCTGGTCGCGCAGGAAGACGCCACCCGCTCAGCGATTCGGCAACTGGTGAGCCGGTTCTTTCGCAACTCGCACGAGGACCTGGTGCTCAACATTCTGGAAGATCGCGGGATGGATCCGGGAGAGCTGGAACGCCTGCGCCGGATGCTGGAACGCGGCGGCGGTCCGGAGGGGACGGGCACCAATGTGCTGCGGGGGGAGGGTCGATGAATTTGTTCGCCCAAACGGCGGTGGAGCACGTGCTGAATACGCTGCCCGAGGGACTGCTTCTGGCGGCATGTGCATGGCTGCTGCTGCGGCTTTTTCCCCGCCAGAATTCCGGCACGCGCTTCGCCATCTGGCTGGTGGCCCTGGCTGGAGTCGTGGGGCTGCCGTTTCTCGGAGTCCTTCGCGGCGGCGCGTCTTCCGTTTTCGCACAGACGCATCCGGAACTCACTTTATCCCCGTTCTGGGCAGCGGCTTTTCTGCTTCTCTGGGTTCCGATCAGTCTGATGGCGCTGGCGCGAGTGGCGGCAGGACTCTGGCAGGTTCGGCGCATCCGCAGAAGCTGCAGGGAAGTTCCGGTTGGCGAACTCGATCCGGTTCTGCGCGAGCTTTTCGCGGATCTGAAGCGGCCCGTTCGTCTGCTGGTCTCCGATCAGGCAGGCGTTCCCGCGGCCATGGGTTTTCGGCATCCAGTGGTGGTGCTGCCGGCATGGAGCCTGCGCGATCTTCCCGCGGATCAGCTGCGGCACATTCTGATTCATGAGCTGGCGCACATTCGGCGCCACGACGACTGGACAAATCTGGTGCAGAAGATCACCCGGGCGGTTTTGTTCTTTCACCCGGCGGTCTGGTGGATCGACGCGCGTTTGTCACTCGAGCGCGAGATGGCTTGCGACGAAGCCGTGCTGGCTGCGACGGGCAACCCGCGCGCCTATGCCGGATGCCTCATTGACCTGCTGGAGCGGGGCTGCGCGCGCCGCGGGTGGACGATGGCCCAGGCGGCGGTCGCTCGCGCTCGTGACGCTTCCGTGCGGATCACGCGCATTCTGCAGGGGAGCCGGCCAGCGAGCACAAGGTTGGGCCGCAAGGTTCTGGGGCTGGCTGCGGGCCTGTCTCTGGCGTGCGCGGGGGTGGTCTTGTGCAGCCCCGGGCTGGTGGGCTTCGCGCCGATGCACGCACAGGGTTCGGACTCCGCGCTTGCCGTCCGCGGGCTTGAGCAACCGCGCCTACCCGCGCCGGATGTTGTCCCCGCGATCTACCATCCCGGGCGCGCGGCTGAAACAGTTTCCTCAGCGCGGCCAGTCAGCCTACGAAGCGGTTCTATCGACCGGGAACGTTCCGCGCCGACGTCCCGCGCGCGGGTGGTCCCGCACTCGACCGCGCACGTGGCTCTCATTCGCAGCGTCGTTCGAAGGAAGCATGAGAGTCGGCTTCCCATCGTCATGGCAAGCCTGAAGCGAGAGCCCCACACCCAGCCTCTCGTGTCGTCAGCCTATTTCATCATTCAGTCCGCACCGGCCGCTGCGCAGCTCTCGAATCCGGAAGCGCGCCGGGCTTCAGCCGAGGAAGGTTCCATTCTGCGGGTGCAGGTGGTTGAAGTGGTTCGCGAGGAAGCCGACGGGGTCCATGTACAGGTGTTTCAGCTCGTGATGCGGGTGCCTGCAGCAATGGAGGGCACAGCGCAGTCGATATAGAAAAATTTTTAACCCATGCAACTAATTCATTAGTTTTAAACAGGAGAAACACGCATGAATCTCGATAAAGTCAAAGCATTGCTCACGCGGCGCATGGCCATTCCGGCCGTCGCGGTGGGCGCATTTCTTGCAGTGGGCGCCTGGTCTCTCGCCCGTCCGGCCTCCGCTGCCCCTACACCGGCTCCGGCGGCGCCTCCCATCAATCAGGGCAGCGTGGCGCCATTGATTTCTCTGGACCAG
>JBAUZR010000453.1:0-5015 GCA_049585375.1 Acidobacteriaceae bacterium | reverse complement strand
TTCCTGCTGCGCCGTATCCCGCGCTTCGATCAACTGCGCGCGCGTCGCCACCAGTTGCTCGTTCTCCCGAGCCCGCTGCTCCTGCTCCGCCTTCGCCGCCGCCAGCTGCTGCTCGATCTGCGCCACTCGCGCTTCCAGCTCGCGGAACATCCGGTCGATGCGCGCAAACGCCTGCTCCGCCCCCCGCCGCCGCTCTTCCAGGCCGGCCAGCTCCGCCGAAATCTGCGCTGCTTCCTGCTGCGCCAGATCCCTTGCCGTCCGCAGCTCGATCACCCGGCGCTGCAGCTCCTCGATGCCGGCCTCGGCCTTCAGCTGCTCAGCCTCCAGACGAACAGCTTCCTCGCGCCGCTGCTCCAGGAAGCTCTCTTTCCCCGCCCGCGCATCGCGGTTGCGCTCGCTCTCCAGCGTCCAGTCGTGCAGCCGCCGCTCCAGCCGCTGGACTTCCATTTCCATCTGCCGCAGCGCCGCGCTCTGGTTCGCGCTCTCTTTCTCCGCATGCCGCCGCTCTTCCGCCTTCGCATCGATCAGATGCGTCAGATCCGCCACCGTCTTCGCCAGAGTCGCCGTCCGCGTCTCCGCCTGCGACAGTTCCCGCTCGACATGCTCAAGCTTCTGCTGGGTCTCGCGCAATTCGCGCTTCAGCGCCAGCGGTCCTTCAGAGCCCGGCTTGCCGCCCGTCACCGTCACGTTGTGAAAGGTTTCGCCCGAAGGCGAAAGAAAGAACGCCGAAGGATTCTCCAGCGCCAGCGACCGCGCCGTTTCCGAATCCGGAGCCACATATCCGTCGCGCAGCTTGGGCAGAATCACCTCGAGCGACCGCCCGAATCCATCCAACACGCGAATGCAGTTGCGCAGCGGCACAATCGGCCGCGGCGTATTGTGATGCGCCACTGAGTCATCGCCCGCAAACGAGAACTTTGCCTGCGCGTCCTCCGGATGCACCAGAAACGTCGCGCGCCCATCGACGCCGGTCTTCAGCAGCCGCATGCCCTCATCCGCCGAATCCCAGCTCTTCACCACGATGTAGTTCAGCTCATCGCGCAGAAACTCATCGACGACGTTCTCGTACTCGCCGTTCACCTCCAGAAAGTCCGCCAGCGTGCCCACCGGCGCCAGCCCTCCGCCCAGCGAGTGCGACTGGAAGAGCTTTCGCACCGTGTCTGTCGAGTAGCTGTGCTCACGAATCAGCGACTCCAGCGAATTCCGCCGGCCCGTCAGCGTCGCATGCTCAGCCCGCAACTGATCCGCATGCCGCCGCGCCCCCTGCTCGTCCGCGCGATTTGTCTCCATCTCGGCGCGCAGCGTCGCAATCTCCGCCTCCAGCCGCCGCAGCGTTTCGGTCACGCTCTCGAACGTCATCGAAATCTGCCCGCGCTCGGCGCCCAGCGAATCCAGATCGCGCCGCGCCGACTCCATCTCCACGCCCAGCCGTTCGGATTCGCGTACTAGTGACGCGAGAGCTTCCTCGCCCTGCGTGATCTGATTCCGCGCGTTGCCCACCTGCGAGAGCAGCTGCGCCGCCAGCCGCCGCGCCGTCTCCGACTGCATCTCCGCCTCGGACACCGCCGCCACCGCCGTCCGCATCGACTCCTGCTTCTGCCGAGCCTGCT
The DNA here is from genome assembly GCA_049585375.1 of Acidobacteriaceae bacterium. GTDB lineage: Bacteria > Acidobacteriota > Terriglobia > Terriglobales > Acidobacteriaceae > Palsa-343. The sequence continues at coordinate 3,405 of JBAUZR010000453.1, read as the reverse complement.
CGCGGAAAGCCGCCGCTTCCTGCGCCGCTGTTTCCAGGAAGCTCCGCTGCGCTTCCCGCTCCGCCGTCATGCTGCGGACGTGCTCCGCCGCCTGCTCCAGCTCCGCATGCGCCGCTGCCATCCGCACATCCAGCTCGGCAATGCGCTCCTGGTTCGTCTGGTGCCGCGCATCCGCCCGCTCAATCTCCACTGCCCGCTGATTCGCGCGCGTCTCGGCGTCCTTCGCCGCATCCTCCAGCAGATACCCGCGCTCCATCAGCGCCGTGTGTTCCGCCTCCAGACCGCTCACCCGCTCCGCACCCGCGTCGATCTTCTCCGTCAGCGACGCAATCTCCGCTTCCAGCTCCGCGTGGCGCGTATCCATCTGCGCAATCCGGCTCGCCAACACCACCTTCAGCTTCGCGCGCATCTCATCGCGCAGCTTGCCATAGCGCTCGGCCTTCGCCGCCTGCCGCTTCAATGACGCCATCTGCCGCGTCACTTCCTCGAAGATGTCGTTCACCCGCGCAAGGTTCTGCTTCGCCTGCTCCAGCCGCAGCTCCGCCAGCCGCTTCTTCGTCTTGAAGCGCGTAATCCCTGCGGCCTCTTCGATAATCGCCCGTCGGTCGTGCGGCCGCGAGCTCAGCAGCTGCCCGATCCGCTCCTGCCCGATGATCGCGTACGATTCCGGCCCCAGGCCCGTCCCCATAAAGATGTCCTGGATGTCCCGCAGCCGGCACAGCTTCCCGTTCAGCAGATACTCGCTGTCCCCGGTCCGGAAGAGCCGCCGCGTCACCACCATCTCGCCCTTTTGCGGTGTCCGGTTAAACTTCCGCCGGCGAATCTTCAGCACCACCGCCGGAATGCCATGCTCGCCTTCTGCCGGACTCCCGACCTCCGCCGCCCCCTCTGCGCCCGGTTCAGCCTGAGCCGCCGGCGCTTCGCCCTCAATCGAAACCCCAGGCTGCGATTCGGCGATAATCTCCTCAACCTCCGCCTCGCGTTCCGCCCGCAGCTTCGCCTCGTCCCAGTCCGGCTCGGCTTCGTCGATCACAACTTCCGGCTCGGCCAGCAGCGAACCCTCGTATGCCTCCGGATCCACCAGCGTCAGCGACACTTCGGCCATGCCCAGAGGCTTGCGATCCCGCGTGCCCGCGAAGATCACGTCCTCCATCTTGCCGCCGCGCAGACTCTTGGCGCTCTGTTCGCCCAGCACCCAGCTCACGGCGTCCAGAATGTTGGATTTACCGCACCCGTTCGGACCCACAATGATGGCGATCCCCTGTCCGGGCAGGGTCACCTCGGTGCGATCGGAAAACGACTTAAAGCCCAGGATCTGAATCTTCTTCAGCTTCAGCATGAGCGGCTGCTCCTCGTCCAATCATGGGGGAAAGACAGGGTTCGAGCGATCATCATCACGACTGTAGCCGCCCTAATCCCGGAGGGTCAACATACCCACCGCAACATCTTGTGGATAAGGGGTACTAAACCCAACTATTGGGCCACAATGCCGAAATGAGGAATGCTCTGCCCGAGGTGCCCGGAGATCGCCAGATGCCTTCACGGTAACCCCCGCCGTCATCGCTGACAAGCCAATTTCCCGCCAGTTTGTCACCTGTTGGATACCCCCTCCGCGCCCTGGCGCACCATCAGCATCGTCCGGCGACTTGCCGCACCCGCCGACGGCAAATGTCGCCCTGTTAGTCCTTGGTTACGGAGCCCCGTGATGCACCGGAAGAAGAAACAGCCGATACTCGCCACCTGCGAGCCCGCATGACCTCCATATGACGGAACTGCAACCCGTGCTCACCTCATGTTTATCCCTGCATCCAACCTGTTGCCGTAACTTTGGGTGCATGGTGCGTTTCTGCCGGGAGGTTCCCGCGATCGCCATAGTGTTGCTCGTCTGCGGCCTCTCCGTCTTTGCCCAGCAGCCGCGACCCAATGGAACTGTCCCCCCAAACGGGGCTTCTTCCGTCACCCTCACAGTCGTCGACCAGAATGGCGTCCTGGTGCCCAGCGCCCAAATCACCATTCAGGAACCCGGCCTGCCGGACTTTCACGCCATTACCGATTACGACGGCCGCGCCGTCCTGAGCCTCCGTCAGTCGCAGGCTTACAGTCTTCGCATCGAAAAGCAGGGCTTTTATGCAACCGCGCAAGGCGATATCGACCCTGCCGTCAAATCTCTTCGTCTCGTGCTCACCCACCAGGAGGTGCTGCAGCAGGAGGTCAGCGTCCACGCCTCCACCCCTGGCATTGATACCGAGCAGATCTCCAACAAAATTACCCTCGCCGTGCCGGAGATCATCAATGTCCCATTCCCCACCAACCGCGATATCCGCAACCTTCTCCCGTTCACACCCTCCGTTGTCCAGGACGCTTATGGACAGGTCCACGTCGCCGGCGGCGAAACCTGGATGACCCTCGACTCGCTCGACGGCTTCGACATCCGCTCGCCCATCACCGGCGATCTCGACCTGCACGTCAGCACCGACGCCGTCCGCTCCATCGATACCGAAACCACCCGCTATCCAGTCGAGTACGGCCGCAGCACTGCCGGCGTCATCGCCCTGACCACCGGCACCGGAGACAACAAATTTCGCTACGACGCCACCGACTTTATCCCCTCAGTCCGCAATCGCAACGGCCTCCGCTTCGACATTTTTGAACCTCGAGTCACCGTCTCCGGCCCCATCCGCCGCAACCGCCTCTGGTTCTTTGACGCCATTGATATGGAGTACAGCGATATCTATATCCCCGAGCTGCCCGCCAACGCCGACACCAACCACCTCATCCAGGGCAGCAATCTGGTCAAGTTCCAGCAGAACCTCGGTTCCCGCAACAGCCTCACCGCCAATCTGCTCTGGAATGTTTTCCACTCTCCCTACGACGGCCTGTCCGCTCTCAACCCGCAGCAGAGCACCGACAACCACGACATCATCGCCTGGCTCCCCTACCTCCAGGAGCAGCACAGCTTCCGCAACAATATCCTCGTCAACACAGGCTTCGGCGTCATGCGCTATCGCGAAGGCTTCGAGCCCCACGGCACCGCGCCCTACGACGTCACCCCCGAGCTCCCCACCGGCAGCAACTTCGACAATTCCACCAGCCGCTCCCAGCGCGAACAGGGGTACATCAATCTCTTTTTCCCGCCCGTCCACTGGAACGGCAGCCATGAACTCCGCGCCGGTATCGACGTCGATCACGTCGGATCCCGCGAGAACGACACGTTCGCGCCCATCAATTACCTGCGTGAAGACCGCACCCTGCTCCGCCGCAGCGTCTTCTCTTCCTTTGCCCCATTCCGGCTTCACAACGTGGAAGTCGGCGCGTACGGCGAAGACCGCTGGACTCCCGTGAAGGGCCTTCTCATCGAGCCCGGTCTCCGCTTTGACTGGGATGAGATCATCCGCGGTCCTCTCT
>JBAUZR010000452.1:0-3022 GCA_049585375.1 Acidobacteriaceae bacterium | reverse complement strand
GCGACACCTTTGCCGCGGGTGACGTAGCCGATGATCTCTTCGCCACGGATGGGATTGCAACATCGCGCGCGATAGACGAGCAGCTCGTTCTGGCCTTCGACGATGAGGGAGTCAGCGCCGCTGGCGGCCGTGGCGCGGCGGATGGCTTCGCTGCCGGGTGTGGTGGCCGGCGTGGGCGCAACTTCCGGCTCCTGCTGGTGGACGAGGCCAGGCGCGAGGCGATTGAGGACCTGGCGCGAGGAGTACTTGCCAAAGCCGATGGCGGCCATCAGGTCATTGGGGGTGGCGACGCTGTAGTCGGCGGCGACGCGGGCGTAATCCGCTTCAGCAAACTGCGAGAGACCAATTTTGTACTTGCGAGCTTCGCGCTCGAGGAGCTTGCGGCCGATTTCAATGGCGCGCTCGCGCTGGTGCTCGTTGAGCCAGTGGCGGATTTTGTTGCGGGCGCGCGGGCTTTTGACGAAGGTGAGCCAGTCGCGGCTGGGGGTGTGGCCGTTCTGGGTGATGACTTCGACGATGTCGCCGTTGCGGAGTTTGGTGCGCAGCGGCACCATGCGGCCGTTGACGCGGGCGCCGACGCAGGTGTTTCCGACCTCGGTGTGGATGGTGTAGGCGAAGTCGATAGGGGTGCCGTCGCGGGGGACGACGACGACTTTGCCTTTGGGGGTGAAGGTGTAGACCTCCTCCGGGTACAGGTCGATTTTGAGGGTCGACAGGAACTCGTTGGGGTCGGTCATGTCGCGCTGCCACTCAACGAGCTGACGGACCCAGGCGAGGCGCTGCTCATCGCGGGCGCTGACGGGGGAGCCGCCGGCCTTGTACTTCCAGTGGGCGGCGATGCCTTCTTCAGCGATGCGGTGCATTTCGTCGGTGCGGATCTGGACTTCGAACTGGTGGCCGCCCTCGCCCATCACCGTAGTGTGCAGTGACTGATACAGATTGGGGCGAGGCATGGCGATGAAGTCCTTGATGCGGCCGGGGACGGGGCGCCAGATGCTGTGGATGATGCCGAAGACGGCGTAGCAGTCCTGCACGCTGGAGGTGATGACGCGCAGGGCGAGCAGATCGTAGACCTGATCGATGGAGGTGCGGGATTTTACGAGCTTCTGATGGATGGAGTAGAGGCGCTTGATACGCCACTCGACGCGGGCTTCGATATTGTTTTCGCGGAGGCGCTCGGAGAGCAGGCCTTCGACGCCGGCGAGGAACTGCTCGCCTTCGGAACGGCGGGCCTCGACGGCGGCGTGGAGCTGCTCCCAGGTGATGGGGTCGACCCAGCGGAAGGCGAGGTCTTCGAGTTCGCCGCGGAGTTTGCCCATGCCGAGGCGGTGGGCGAGGGGGGCGTAGATGTCGAGGGTTTCGCGGGCGATGGCGCGCTGGCGCTCGGGCTCGAGATGCTCGAGGGTGCGCATGTTGTGCAGGCGGTCGGCGAGCTTGATGAGGACGACGCGCACATCGCTGACCATGGCGAGGAGCATCTTGCGGACGTTCTCGGCCTGGCGGTCTTCGCGATTGGCGAACTGGATTTTCTCGATCTTGGTGACGCCCTCGACGATGTGAGCGACCTGCTCGCCGAAGCGCTGGGTGATGTCCTCAGTGGTGACGGGTGTATCTTCGACAGCGTCATGGAGCAGGCCGGCGGCGATGGCGGTGGAGTCGAGCTTCATCTCCGCGAGGACGATGGCGACTTCGAGCGGGTGGAGGACGTAGGGCTCGCCGGAGGCGCGGAGCTGGCCTTTGTGATGCTCGAGGCAGAACTGCCAGGCCTGGCGGATGATGTTGATGTCGTCGGTGGGGCGGTTGCGGCGAACGGTGTCCACGAGCAGGCCGAACTTATCCCGGAACAGGTCAGAGACCCGCTCAGCGGGAAGCGCCGTGGACTCGACACTCGCCATAACCCATTATAGGCGGAGGTCGTTAAGGGTGCAGGGGACAGGGTGCAGGGCTCAGGGAAAGCACAGCACTATTCGGGCTTGCCGGGGTTCTTGGGCTTGGGGGGCGTCTTTACTGGAGGGGGTGGACTGCCGGGGAGGAGACCGGGGGTGGGGCGCTTGCCGTTGTGGACCCAGTCGAGGAGCTCGTCGAAGGCGAGGCCGGTTTGGGCGGCGGTGATGTTGCAGTGGCCGTCGCGGTCGACGTACTGCTCGACGTAGGAGTCGCCGTTGCCGAGGCGGCGAGTGATCTCGTCATACCAGGCGGTGGTGAAGGCGGGGACGAGCGGGTCGTAGATGGTGTGGACCTCGAGGAGCGGGCGGTGCAGGCTGCCGCTGGGCGAGTACCAGGCAGCGAGGAAGCTGTAGGCGTTGGGGTCTGCGGCGTAGCGGTGGACGCGCTCGTTCAGGAGCGGGTCGTTGGCGGTGCCGTTGTAAATGAGGTTGCGGTTATCGAAGGGATTGCCGCCGGATTTGAGGCGGAGGTCTTCGATGACGAAGGTGTTGAAGACCAGCACGTCGGCGAGGCCGCGATTGGTGTGGATGTTGGCGAGCTGGCGCACGAGAGCGGCCTGCTCGGGGTTGGCGTCGAGGGCCTTTTGCACCTTGCTGATGGTGGGGATGTCGTTCATTGCGAAGGTGGGAGGGACGTGCTCCACGTCGGGCAGGACGCCAGGGAAGAAAGCATCAAAGGCGACGCGGTTGGCGAAGGCGCGCTGCATGACGAGGTCGGCGGGGGCGAGGACGCCGCAGAAGGCAAGGCCGCCGGCGTAATCCTTTGGAGTGGTTTCGAGGTCCATGAGGGTGAGAAGGCCGCCCATGGAGTGGCCCATAACGAAGGTTTCGCGCGGGGCGCCGTATTTTTTGCGGAAGTAGCGGCGGAGGACTTCGGTTTCGGAAGCGGCTTGGGGGACGGCCCATCCACCAACTGCGTAACCGGAGCGGGCGATGGCGTAGCCGCGGTTCAGGATCTCCTGCAGGACGCGGGAGGGCGGGTATTTGGGGTCAAAGATCTGCGGGTTTTGCTGATAGCCGTGGAAGTAGAGGACGAGGCCGCGGTTCCAGTTCTGCGGGATATCAATGCGGAAGGA
>JBAUZR010000451.1:0-12243 GCA_049585375.1 Acidobacteriaceae bacterium | reverse complement strand
GTATTCGGCGATCCGCGGGCTGAAGGGTTTGCAGGCGGAAGGTGTGCAGCAAGCCTGAGGGGCGCTGACGCTGACCGCGTCGAGCGTTTTCAGGCCAGCGACATGGGCTTCTTTGCGGCAGTGGATTTTGATTGTGCCGGACCGATCATTTCCGCAACAGGTATTTTTTCACGAGAGAGAACAGCGAGGGTCCATGCAAGCGAATGTTTACAGCAAGTATGCTTTGAAAGACCTGCACGAGGCGATCGATCTGATCGACAGAAAGATTCAGCACTGCCGGAATTTCGAGCCATTCGACACTCCGCAGGACCGCGAGGCAAGCCTGCAAAAGCTTGCGTCAAAACGGGCGGCGCTGGTGAAATCGGCCACGGCGCTGAGCAGTCTCGGAGTGATTTGCGAGACGGGATCCCTGCCGCGACCGCTGCTGCAGGTAGTTGGGACGGAGGAGCCCGTCGCCCCGGAGTCGGCGGCAACGGGGGAAGCAGCACCCAAACGTCGCGTACGGAAACCGACGTCGCGTTCCAGGGACGCCGGCGCCACAACAGGCAGGAGGAAGAAGGAGATCGCATGAAGAAGATCTACGTAGGGAATCTCTCCTACAGCGCCACCGAGGAGGAAGTTCGTCAGTGGTTCGAGCCGCATGGTGTGGTGGAGTCGGCCATGCTGGCGACCGATCGCGCGACGGGGCAATCGCGGGGATTTGCGTTTGTGGAAATGACCAACGACGGTGAAGCCGATGCAGCCATGGCCGCGCTGAATGGAGCCGAGGTGGGCGGACGGGCGCTGGTGGTGAACGAAGCGCGACCGAAGACCTCAGGCTTTGGGGGCGGACGTGACAGCGGACGCGGCGGCGGCGGTTACGGGGGCGGACGACCCGGAGGCGGGTATGGCGGCAAGAGCCGCGGCGGCTCCGGCGGAGGGCGCGGGGGATCGCGCTACTAGAACCCGCAGCGCGGGCAACTCACCGTCCTTATCAATCACATCCAGTCACGACATTGAGTAGTTCTCGGATTCGCCCGGCCTCCTTCGCGAGAGCGGACGAGACCCGAGGCAAGCCAGCCGTGTGGCCGGGGAGCGATCCCCTGGCCACGCGGTTGCCGCCCCTGTACGCCCGTCTGCTGTGCGCCGAGGGGGCGCCGCCCCCAGGCGTTTGTGCGCGCCGGGCGGTTCGTGGTGGCCCGCGGCCAAATTCTGACAATGGACAGCCATCCAGGGAGCGACCTGGGCACAGCGGTCCCGCCGTGAGCGTGTCAAAAAATACCGCTTGATTTCTGTCGGGCAAATTGATTACGTTCCCTTCAACCCCTGGCTAGTTTGGCGAAGGTGCAGACGTACAGACCTGCAGGCGTACTCCCCCGTACGCATTCCAGACCCTGAAGGTTGACCCATGAAAACTCTGAGCAGGAGTGTCGTCGCGGCGTGTCTGTTCGCGGCGAGTGCGGCATCTGCATTTGCCGGTGTCACGATCAGCAGCCCCCAGAATCAATCCCAGGTCGCATCGCCGTTTACGCTGTCGGCCAGTGCGTCGAACTGTTCGCGGCAGAACGTGACGTCGATCGGATATGCGCTGGACAGCATGTCGGACCCAGGCACCACCAGCGGCAACTCACTGAACGTCCAGGTCAGCGCTTCGGCGGGCGCACATACCGTGTACGTGGTGGCGTATGGCGCGAAGAAGGCGACGTGCGTCGCGGAGGTGGCTATCACCGTTGCCGGCGCGCCGAACATTCCGGCGAACGCGGTCAGCGTGAGTGGACTGCAGACACTAAGCAACTGGATTGCCGCGGATGACACAGCGGGGAACGGCACAGCGCAGGGGACGATGAGCCTGGTGGGGTCGCCCTCTTACGGGGGGCAGGCGCTTGAGTTCGCGACACAATTTACGAACTCCGGCGACGAGCGCTACTCGGTGGTTTTTGGAGACGATACGACTTCGGCAAATTTTGTCTGGGACGGGTGGGTGTATCTGACGCGATCCGTGAACAAAATTGCCAACCTGGAGATGGACATGAACCAGGTGATGGCGAACGGCCAGACGGTGATCTATGGATTCCAGTGCGACGGTAATTCGGGCACGTGGGATTACTCCACAAATGCCGGCACGCCGGAAAGCCCTGACGACCGGTGGGTGCACACGAACGCGGCCTGCAATGTGCAGAACTGGCGCACCCAGAAGTGGCATCACGTGCAGATCGCCTATTCACGCGATGAGTCCGGGAATGTGACGTATCAGTCGGTATGGCTGGACGGGGTGCAGTCCCCGGTGAACGCAACGGCGCCGGCGGCCTACGCGCTGGACTGGGGTCCGGTGCTGCTGACGAATTTCGAGATCGACGGAGAAGGATCGAGCGGCTCGTCGACGGTTTATCTGGATGACCTGACGGTTTACCGGTGGTGACGGCAGTTCAGGCCGCGTGGTCGGGCAAATGAAAAAGCGGGAAGAAGCGGGAGCTTAAGCTCCGGTCTTCTTCCCGCTTTTCGGATCTGTGCGGTTTAGACGGGCTGAACGTTCTCAGCCTGCCAGCCCTTGGGTCCCTTTACGACGTTGAACTGGACAGCCTGACCTTCCTGAAGCGACTTGAAGCCATTGGCCTGAATCGCGGAGAAGTGGACGAAGACGTCCTCGCCGTTGGGGCGGCTCAGAAAGCCGAATCCCTTCGCATCGTTAAACCATTTCACGGTTCCCTGTTCCATATGCTTTTTTCCTTGTGTAGATGTATCGCTCGACTCTGAGTGGTGTTGTTGCGAGTCACGCGATGAAGCAGAACAGGCAAAAAACCATTTCGGATTCTACGATCTGGCTACAGTGTAGCACTCCGGCCGCAAAGCCGGGAGCGGGGGGAATGGGCACATCGGTGGGATGCCGGGAAGAGGCGCTGCAGGCTAAGGGGGCAAAAGGCGTCGCCCCTGCGTTCGCCGTGTCCCCGGGGGCCTCGGTACAATGCAGAAGGCCCGTATTTGGGGCTGCGTGCGAAAGTGGCGGAATTGGCAGACGCACCAGACTTAGGATCTGGCGGGGCAACCCGTGGGGGTTCGAGTCCCCCCTTTCGCACCAGAGATCTCCCGCGCCATGCGGTACTCTTGGGGAGATCATGAATCCTTCGCAGCCACAACCTAAAATTCAGCTCGCTCAGAGCCCGGACTATCGCGAAATCTACTCCAACAGCGTGCAGGTGCGCGTGAGCGTGTGGGATTTCCTGCTGGTGTTTGGGCTGGTGCACCAGGAGACGCCCGATCAGGTGAACGTGAACAATGCGCTGGGCGTTTACCTGAGCCCGCAGCAGGCCAAGGCGCTGTGGAACATCCTCGGGCAAAACCTGGCGCAGTACGAGCAGACCTTCGGGACGCTGGCCCTGGAGCCACAGCCACCGAAGGGCCCGGTCCACTAGGTCGCTCATGGCAGCCGGTAAGACGGCGCGGGCACTGACGGGCAGAATTCCGTGGTGGGGTGTGCTGCTCGCGGCCTACGCCGCCGAGTTGGCCGCGCATGCGACTCTGCTGCGGCTACCCTACTACTGGGACGAGGCCGGTTATTACATTCCGGCGGCGTATGACTTCTTTCGCCGCGGAACGCTGATCCCTTATTCAACGCTGTCAAATGCGCATCCGCCGGTGCCCTCGCTGTACCTGGCGCTGGTGTGGACCGTGTTTCACTTTGCGCCCGTGGTGACGCGGGCGGCGATGTGTCTGGTGGCGGCGCTGGCGCTGACGGCAGTGTGGCGGCTGGGGCTGGTGACGACCGGGAAAAAGCCGGTCGCGGCGGCGACGGTGCTGCTGACCGGGCTGTATCCGGTGGTGTTTGCGCAGAGTTCCCTCGCGCAGGCGGACTTGTTTGCGATGGCGGGCACGCTGTGGGCGCTTGTGTTCCTGCTGGAGGAGCGGCTGGGTTGGGCGGCGGTGTGCTTTTCGCTGGCGGCGCTGGCCAAGGAGACGGCGGTGGTGACGCCGGTGGCGCTCGCGGTGTGGGAGAGCTGGCGGCTGCGTCCGCGACGGCGCAGCGCGCGCGTGGTGGCGGCGCTGGTCGCGCCGGTGATTCCGCTGGCGGGCTGGTACCTGTACCACTGGCACAAGACGGGATTCGTTTTCGGGAATCCGGAGTATCTGGAGTACAACGCGGAGGCGACGCTGACGCCGCTGCGGATTCTGCTGGCGCTGGCGCATCGCGTGATGCACGTGACGCTGCACATGAATCTGTTTGTTCCGGTGGCGGCGATGTTTGCGTGCCTGTTGCTGCCTCCGGTGACAGAGGCGGATGGGACGGTGCGCGAACGGATTGCTCCGGCGCATCAGGCAATCTTCCTGGTGGCGATCATTACGAATGTGGTGATGTTCTCGGTCCTGGGCGGCGCGCTGCTGACGCGGTATCTGCTGCCGCTGTATCCACTGGTGCTCTTGCTGGCGGTGAATACGTTCCGGCGACGGTTACGCGAGTGGACGGGACTGGTGGCGCTGAGCGCTGCTGCGTTTGTGGCGGGGCTGTTTGTTAATCCGCCGTACCGGTTTGCGCCGGAAGACAACCTGGAATATGCGACGGTGATTCGCCTGCACCAGGCGGCAATTGGGGAGATTGTCGGTCATGTGCCGCATCCGGTGGTGCTGACGGCGTGGCCGGCGAGCGATGAGCTGACCAAACCGGAGTTGGGCTACGTGATGCAGCCGGTGCCGGTGGTGGCGATCGAAAACTTTTCTGCGCCGGAAGTAGAGAAGGCGGCGTATCTGCCGGAGGATTACAACACGGCGCTGGTGTTCTCGACGAAGTACGATCCGCCGCATTTACTGCTGAGCCTGGGACGCGGCAATGAACGGCTGGATGAGAAGTATTTCGATTTTCATCGGGATTTGCCGCCAGGGCTGATTGCGCGGATTCTGGGCGGCGATGTGGTGTGGAGGCAGGAGCGGAAAGGGCAGTGGGCCGCGGTGCTGAGTGTCAGGCGCGAGCCGGGGGCGACGGAGGGCGAGGTCGGCGAGGGGCGATGACCTGGGACGGATCGACGAGAGATTTCACCACAGAGGACACGGAGAGCACAAAGAAAAAGGGGAGAGCTGATGCTCCCCCCTTCGGACCCTGGATCTTTCGCTGCGCCGGTTAGTAGCGGTAGTGCTCTGACTTGTAGGGGCCTTCGACGGCGACGCCGATGTAGTCGGCCTGGCGCTGCGAGAGCTTGGTCAGTTTGACGCCGATCTTCTCCAGATGCAGCCGCGCGACCTCTTCGTCCAGATGCTTGGGCAGCGTATAGACGTCGATGGCGTAGGTGTCGCGGTTCTTCCAGAGGTCGAGCTGCGCCAGTGTCTGGTTGGCGAAGCTGTTGCTCATCACGAAGCTTGGATGGCCGGTGGCGCAGCCGAGATTCACCAGACGGCCTTCCGCGAGGATGAAGATGCTGTGGGCGGGCTTGCCGCCTTCGGCCGGGAAGTTGTACTGGTCCACCTGCGGCTTGATGTTGGTTTTCTGCACGCCCGACGCCTGGTTCAGGCGATCCATCTGGATCTCGTTGTCGAAGTGGCCGATGTTGCAGACGATGGCCTGATCCTTCATCCGCTTCATGTGATCGAAGGTGATGATGTCCACGTTGCCGGTGCAGGTGACGTAAATGTCGCCGCGGCCCAGGGTGTCTTCGAGGGTTGTGACCTCGAAGCCTTCCATTGCGGCCTGCAGAGCGTTGATGGGGTCGATCTCGGTGACGATGACGCGAGCGCCCATGCCGCGCAGCGAGTGCGCGGAGCCCTTGCCCACGTCGCCGTAACCGCAGATGACGGCGACCTTGCCGGCCATCATCACGTCGGTGGCGCGCTTGATGCCGTCGGCCAGTGACTCGCGACAGCCGTACAGGTTGTCGAACTTGGACTTGGTCACCGAGTCGTTGACGTTGATGGCGGGGACCAGCAGCTTCCCCTGCTCCTTCATCTTGTAGAGCCGGTGTACGCCGGTGGTGGTCTCTTCGGAGACGCCGCGCCAGTCCTTCACCACCTTGTGCCAGTGCTGCGGATCGTCGGCGTGGACTTCTTTCAGCAGATTCTTGATGACCTGCTCTTCTTCGCTCTCGGAAGGCGTGTTGACCCAGGTGTCGCCGTCTTCGAGCTCATAGCCTTTGTGGATGAGCAGGGTGGCGTCCCCGCCGTCGTCGACGATGAGCTGCGGCCCTTTGCCGCCGTCGTGCGTGAGCGCCTGCAGGGTAGACCACCAGTATTCTTCGAGAGTCTCGCCCTTCCACGCGAAGACCGGGATGCCGGCTGCCGCGATGGCTGCCGCGGCGTGGTCCTGCGTGGAGAAGATGTTGCAGCTGGCCCAGCGCACAGTGGCGCCCAGATCGCGTAGGGTTTCGATCAGCACCGCGGTCTGGATGGTCATGTGCAGCGAGCCGGAGACGCGCACGCCTGCGAGCGGCTTCTCGGCGGAGTATTTGCGGCGGATGGCCATGAGACCGGGCATCTCATGCTCGGCGATCGAAATCTCTTTGCGTCCCCAGTCGGCCAGCGAAAGGTCGGCGACTTTGTAAGGGGCGGCTTTACGTTCCACAGTGGCAGTGGCCATGAATGTCTCCTGAATGCAATGTCTCTTTGATTGTAAATGGGCTGGCGGACGGGTCTTCCGCATTGCAGTGGATGGCCGGATGCGGCGGTTCAACGGTCGCGGGCGCGGCCTGAGGATCGCTCAGGGGTGCGTGTAGACCGTGTGCCCCCCGACGACCGTCCGCAGCACCCGCGCGCCGAGGATCTCGTGCGCCGGGATCGCAGTGAGGTCGCGATCGAGGGCGACAAAATCCGCCACATAGCCCGGCGCCAGCTTGCCCTTCCAGGCTTCCGCAAATTCGGCCCAGGCGGACCCCTGCGTATAGGCATAGAGCGTTTGGCCGATGGTCAGTTTTTGTTCGGGGTGGAAGCTCATGGTGCCGGCTTCATTCATACGCATGACTGAGGCATAGACGCCGCGAAAGGGCGTGATGGGCTCGACGGGATAGTCGGTGCCGTAGGCCAGGGGCACGCCGGCGTCGAGGAAAGACTTCCACGCGTAGGCATACTTCGAGCGCTCCGGACCGAGCCGCGCTCCAGCCCAGGCCATGTCGGTGAGCAGGTGGTTCGGCTGCATCGACGCGATGACGCCCAGTTGTTTGTAGCGCGCGAAGTCGCCGGGACCGACCACCTGGCTGTGCTCAATGCGCCAGCGCAGATCGCGGGAGGGTGCCTGTGGCTCAGCCAAAGCGAAGGCGTCGAGGGCCATCTCCACGGCGCGATCGCCGATGGCGTGGAAGCCCATCTGATATCCGGCACGGGCGCGCTCGATGGCCATGGCGTTCAGCTCGGACTGGGTGTAGCGCGGGATGCCGGAGTTGCCGGGATCGTCGGCGTAAGGGGCGTTCATGGCAGCAGTGCGTGAGCCGAGCGAGCCATCCATGAAGCCCTTGAGCATGGTGGTATGGAGCATGCGATCGGTTGCTGGGTGATGCGCTCTTTGCTCTTCCTCAACGTTGAGCGGATCGGCAAATCGCAGCCACTCGGAGATGCGCACCGGCAGCTTGCCCTCGCGCTCCATTTGTTCGAAGACCAGGAAGTCGTCCCAGTCGGAGAAGTCCTGGACGGTGGTGACGCCGTGAGAATATGCATCTTCGATCGCCAGCTCCAGTCCGCGCCGCCGCTGCTCCGGCGTTGGTGGCGGCACATTGACCAGTCCCTGCGCCGTCTCGCGCAGGATGCCAGTGGGCGTGCCGTCCGGACCGTGGTCGATCTCGCCGCCTTCGGGAGCCGGGGTTGTTTTCGTAATGCTGGCGGATTCGAGGGCCGCCGAATCCACGATGGCGATATGGCCGTCGACACGGGTGAAGATCGCTGGATGGCCCTCGGTTGCTGCGTCAATGTCGTTGCGGTCCGGGAGTCGGCCGCCGGGCCAGAGGGTGTGATCCCACCCGCCGCCGGTGAGCCACTGTCCGGGAGACGCCTTTTGCGCCGCGGTGCGAATGCGCGCCTGCATCTCGGCGAGCGACTTCACCCCGATCAGGTCCACGGACAGCCGGATGCGGCCGCCCATGCCCAGATGCGCATGCGCATCGTTGAAGCCCGGCATCACGAAAGCGCCGTGCAGGTCGATAAGCTGCGTTAACGGACCCTCGAAGCGTGCCTTGATCTCCGCATCAGTGCCAGTGCCGAGGATCTCGCCATGGGCGATGGCGATGGCCGAGACGCGCTCCGGATGGGCCGCTTCCAGATCGATGCCGGTGAGAATGTTGCCGTGAAGATAGATTGCATCCGCCGCGGGATGCGCCTGCGCCGAAGCCATGGAGGCACTCATCATCATTCCCAACAGAAGGGTGGGGACTTTCACCGAGCCAGTCTAGACGATGGCGAGCGTGCCGGGGTCAGCAACCGGCCAGCGCCAGCAGCAGCAGCAGAATGCGGCGAAGGCCCAGTTCGCGCCCGCGCGCGTCGTACCACTCGCCATAAGTGTGGATGCCGCCGCCCTCGCCGCCGCCGCCGATGCTGACGGCCGGGACTGCCAGGGAGAGCGGAATGTTCGCGTCAGTCGAGGCCAGGCGCGGTTCGGTCCGGATGGCGAGGTGGCGGTCGACCGCTTCGAGCAGGCCCATCAGATCCGACTGCGGCGGCAGCCGGCCTGCCGGGCGGTCGCCTATTTTCTGAATATCGAAGCGCACGCCGCCCGCCTGATTCGCAGCCAGGACCGCATCTTCGACGGCGCGATGCAGTTCCACTTCCAGCCGGATCAGCTGATCGGGATCGGTGGAGCGCAGGTCGAAGCGCGCCGATGCCTGCTGGGGAATGGCATTGATGGCGGTGCCACCTTCGATGGTCCCGACGTTGATCGTGGTCCGCGGAATGTCGGGCAGGCTGACGGCTGCGAAGCGCTGGATGGCCTGGCTGAGAAGCACGATGGGATTGGGGCGGCCGGCGTCGGTCCACGAATGGCCGCCGGGTCCGGTGATGGTCACGCGATAGCGCTGGCTGCCGAGCGCATGGGTGACGGCGGCTTCGTGTCCGGCTCCGTCGAGAACCAGATGGGCGGCGATGGTCTCTCGCGCGCCGTCGCGGTAAATATGCCGGATGCCGCGCAAATCGCCTTCGCCCTCTTCGCCCACATTGCCCACGAATTCCAGCGTGCAGGGAGGCTGCATTTCGACGGCTCGCAGGGCGGCCGCGATGGCCAGCAGCGCCGCCAGGCCGGCTCCGTTGTCGCAGGCGCCGGGGGCGTACAGGCGCGATCCGTCCATTTCCGGATCGATGGCGGTACCCGCGGGGAAGACGGTATCGATGTGAGCGGAGAGCAGGACGCGCCGGGCGTTTGGATCGCTTCCGCTAAGGTGCGCGATGGCATTTCCGACGGAGTCGATGCGCGGCTCCTCGAGGCCCAGATCGAGAAAGCGCTGGCACAGCCATCGGGCCCGCGGCGCTTCGCCAAATGGCGGAGCGGGGATCCGCACCAGATCCGTCTGCCATTGCAGGATTCTCTTTTCCTGCAGGTGCAGCCACTGGAAAGCCTGGTGCACGCGGCGATCGGAGGCCAGGCGGGCGACACAGGCGGACGCGGGAGCAGGAGAAGCCATCGGAGTTTCAGCGTAGCATCCGGAGACGCCGGTATGACTCAGGGGCTGAGTGTAACGGTGCGTGAGCGCTAATATTCGACCCTGTACAGAAACAAGCCGCGGGCCGGCGCTGTGGGGCCGGCGGCTTCGCGCGTACGGGCCTCGAGGATGCGCGGGATCGCCTCCGGCTCCAGGTGTCCGCGGCCGATGTCGACGAAGGTTCCCACCAAATTGCGGACCATGTGGTGGAGGAAGCCGTCGCCGCGCACGCGATAGGTCAGGGTTTCGCCGTCCTGCTGCCATTCGGAGTGAAAGATCGTTCGGATATTGCCGATTGCCCTGGGCCCACCCTCCTCCTCGTCGCCGGCGCTCCGCGTCGCTCGATCCGGGTCGAAAGCCGCAAAGGACGTGAAGTCATGGGTGCCGTGGACCGCCTGCGCCGAGGCGTGCATGCGCGACAAATCAAGGGGCCAGTTGAGCGCCCACGCAAAGCGAGCGCGCCAGGGAGGGCAGATCTCTGCGCGATCGATGCGGTACTCGTAAGTCTTGGCGCGGGCTGCGTGGCGTGCGTGGAACTCCGGTGGCGCCGGCTCCGCGGAGAGCACGCGAACCGACTCCGGCAGTTTGCGATTGAGGGCTCGGAGCAGGTTCTCAGCGGGGATCGGCGCCTCGAGAGAGAACGATGCGACCTGGCCTCGTGCATGGACGCCGGCGTCGGTGCGTCCGCTGCCCTGGGGCAGCACGCGTTCGCCAGTCACGCGCTCGATGGTATCGGCCAGCGTGCCCTGGACGGTCACCCGATCCGGCTGCACCTGCCAGCCGAAAAAATCGGTGCCGTCATATGCCAGTGTCAGTTTCCAGTTCAAGAGAAAATCCGCGTTCCGGATTTGATACTACCGTTTAACTTTTTCGGCCCAAATGGTCGCATCCCGGATATCTCCGAAATCATCGAAACGCTACGATATACTCAGCTTTCCTGAATGTTGTGATGAGTGCACGGAACCAGGCCGAGGCGCGCGCCGTATAGCAGAGCAAGCCAAACCGGTTTTTCCCTGGCCCGGAGTGTGCGTGTGTGTTCTGCGAATGGACGAGAACCCTGCGCCGATGTCGATCTGGAATGCGTTTCAGAGGAGTGGAGACGGCCAATGTTTGTTGCCCGCAATCATTCTGCAAGAAGTCAGAGCCTCCTGTTTGCCAAATTGAGAGCTGTCGCTGCCATCTCCTGCCTGCTTGCGGGCACGGCGCCGTCGTGGGCGCAGGTTCCGCAGGCGTCGCAATCAGTGCCGGCGGCGCCCGGGCTGCCCCCTGAACCTGCGCCGAATTACACGCAGCCCCTTTACATGCACGATATGTCGCGCGACTTCTCAAAGCCTCGCGGCTATTTTCCGAATCTCATCGCGCCCTACGAGCCGACCTCGGTTTCGCCGCCGAGCTTTCTGAATTCTCTGCAGCTGGACAATCTGATCAAGGACGGCAAGATCTATCTCAGCCTGAGCGATGCCGTTCTGCTGGCCTTGCAGAATAACTACGACATCGCCGTTCAGCGGCTGAATCTTGACATTGCCGATACAGATATTCTCCGCACCAAAGCAGGTCAGCTGCCACAGGGCACCAGCACCTCGCTGGTGACCAACACCATCGGCGGCAGCGGAGCAGCGGTGACTTCGGGCGGCGGCCCGGGCGGCAGCAGCGTGGCCGGTACCGGCGTGGGCGGCATCGCCGTTTCCACCAGCGGAGCCGGACCCGCTCCGGAAAACCTCGATCCTACCTTCCAGGGCACCATTCAGCTGCAGCGCCAGAAATCTCCGCAGCTCAATCCTCTGTTCAGCGGCAACAAGCCGTATCTGACCACCAATACTGACGAGTACAACTTCACCTATAACCAGGGCTTCCGCACCGGCACGGCGCTGCAGGTCGGTTTCCAGAACACGCGCATCGCCACCGATGACCCGCTCGATGTCTACAGTCCCTCGCTCACGACCACCTTCAACGCCCAGCTCACTCAGCATCTTCTTCAGGGATTCGGGTGGGGCCTGAACAACCGCTTCATCGTGCAGGCCACCAACAACCGGCGCATCGCCGATTCCGTCTTCCGCTCGCAGCTGCTGTACACCATCAACCAGGTGGAGGACATTTACTGGGGACTGGTGAGTGCTTATGAAGACGTGCAGTCGAAGCAGCGCGCTCTCAATCAGTCCACCAGCCTGGAAAAGGATGACGAGAAACAGCTCCAGATCGGCAGCATGGCGCCCCTCGACGTCGTCAATGCGAAGAGCCAGATGTCCGGCGATCAGCAGGCGCTGATCGCATCGCAGAGCAATCTCGAGTATCAGCAGCTCCTGATGAAGCAGGCTATCGCACGCAATCTTGATGATCCGCAACTTGCTAATGCTCCCGTGATTCCCACGGATCGCGTGAGCCTGGCTGAGACGCCCGAAGAGCACGCGTCCGCCGACGATCTGGTGCGGGAGGCGGAGGCCAACAGTCCGGCGGTCGAGCAGGCCATCCTGAACCTGAAGAACGACGAGATTACCCTGAAGGCCGCCAAAAATGGACTGCTGCCGACGCTCGACGCCTATGGGTTCTACGGAGCGCAGGGCCTCGGCGGCGCACAGAGCCCCGACTGCATTAACTTTTTCACCGGGGGGAACTGCCCGCCGAATACCTATTCGACGATTGGCTATGGCACGACCGTTTCGGATCTGTTCAACAG
>JBAUZR010000450.1:0-7778 GCA_049585375.1 Acidobacteriaceae bacterium | reverse complement strand
AGATGTTCGAGACCGGTATCAAGGTCATCGATCTGATCCAGCCCTTCCTGAAGGGCGGCAAGATCGGCCTGTTCGGCGGCGCTGGTGTCGGCAAGACGGTCATCATCCAGGAGCTGATCAACAACGTCGCCTCGCAGCACGGGGGATTCTCAGTGTTCGCCGGGGTGGGCGAGCGCACCCGCGAGGGGAACGACCTCTGGCTGGAGATGCAGGAGTCGGGCGTCATCAACCTGAAGGAGCCGGCCAAGTCGAAGGCGGCGCTGATTTACGGCCAGATGACGGAGCCGCCCGGGGCGCGTCTGCGGGTGGCGCTGACGGGGCTGACCGTGGCAGAGTTCTTCCGCGATGAGGAAGGCGCGGATACGCTGCTCTTTATCGACAACATCTTCCGTTTCACGCAGGCGGGTTCTGAGGTTTCGACGCTGCTGGGCCGCATGCCATCCGCCGTGGGCTACCAGCCGAACCTGGCGACGGAGATGGGCGAACTGCAGGAGCGCATCACGTCCACGAAGCGGGGATCGGTCACGTCTGTACAGGCCGTTTATGTGCCGGCCGACGATCTGACGGATCCGGCGCCGGCGACGACGTTTGCTCACCTGGACGCTACCACGGTGCTGTCGCGTCCGTTGTCGGAGCTGGGGATTTATCCGGCGGTCGATCCGCTGGCGTCCACGTCGCGCATTCTGACGCCGCGCGCGGTTGGGCAGGAGCATTACGACGTGGCGCAGGGTGTGAAGCGCATTCTGCAGCGCTACAAGGATCTGCAGGACATCATCGCGATTCTGGGGATCGACGAGCTTTCAGAAGAGGACAAGATCACCGTCTCGCGCGCACGCAAGGTGCAGAAGTTCCTGTCGCAGCCGTTCCACGTGGCGGAGCAGTTCACCGGCATTCCCGGCAAGTACTGCAAGATCGCGGACACGGTGAAAAGCTTTAAGGAAGTGATCGAAGGCAAGCACGACGATGTGCCGGAGCAGGCGTTCTACATGCGCGGCACCATCGAGGAAGTGCTGGAAGAAGCCGAGAAGCTGAAGGCGGCGACGAAATAAATGGCCGATACGCTGAAAGTCCGGCTGGTGACGCCTGATCGCATTCTTGTGGATCAGGCGGTGGAGGCGGTTGAAGTGCCGGCGAAGACCGGGTACATCGAGGTGCTGCGCGGGCATGCCCCGCTGCTGGCGGAGATTGGCGCGGGCGAAGTCCGCCTGCACGGCGGCGAGGGCGGCGACCAGAGGTACAGCGTGGCTCGCGGGTTCGTGGAAGTGCTGCCCGACCGTGTGACCATTCTGGCCGAATACGCGCAGAAGCCTGAGGAGATCGACGCCGGCGCCGCGGAAGCCGAGCTGCAGCAGGGACAGAAGCTGTGGAACGAGGCCGGTGACAGTGCGGACAAGTACGCCCAGGCCAACGACGTCATCGCCGAAGCGGAGTCGAGGCTGGAAAGCGCCGGGGCCGGAAAACACTAGCTCCTCTCAGCCCCGGATCGCTCGCGCTTATTTCTTCGTGACCGCCTTGTATCCGCAACTGGCCGCTTTTTTCATGATCTCTAATCCTTCTTCGGTGGTCATGAGCGGCGTAGTGAGCACATCGGCGCAGGCTCCGCCGGCTCCCAGAGCCATGGAGAATGCGGCGGCGCTGACATTATTCGGCATTTCCACGATGCCGACCACGTCGTACTTGCCAAACGACAGGTAGAAGCGCTCGACTTTGCCGCCTAGTTTCTCGATGGGTTTGCGAACTGCGTCGTTGCGATCCTGGGGATGTTCCATGAGGCCCGCGAGAGCCGCGGACGTGTACGACAACTGCACCAGATAGCTGGGCATACTTTCCTCTTTCCTGATCTGAGGTCACAAGAGTGGGCCGGCGGGAGAGGACGACAAGTATATCCAGAAATGATGGCGAGCCACGATAGCGGCAGCGTCATTAGCGACCCGATCAGATTCAGGCGTTCCTGTTGAGGCTCAGGCCGCCGGGCGCGTTCCCGGTATCGCTCCGGACTTCTTCCGAAATCACGACGAAGTTCGTCAGATTTGCCGTCCCAAAGGAGGTAAAGAAGGCGACGTCGGCTGCATCGCGTCCGGTGGCCATGAGAACGCGGCCGATGCGCGGGACATTGTGCCGGGCGTCGAAGGTCCACCAGCGCCCTTCCAGATAGACCTCGAACCAGGCACTGAAATCCATGGGAGTTGGAGAGAGCGGAACGCCGATATCGCCGAGGTATCCGGCGACATAGCGCGCGGGTATGCCCATGGCGCGGCAAAAGGTAACGGCCAGGTGCTGAAAGTCGCGGCACACGCCCTTGCGCTCGGTGAATACATCCAGAGCGGTCTTGGTGGGTCGCGCGTAGGGGTAGCCGAACATGACTTTCTCGTGGACCCAGTCGCAGATGGTCTGGACGCGCTTCCAGCCGGGCCCAGTCGATCCGAAGAGATCGAAGGCAGGCGCTGCCAGGGCATCGACCTCGCAGTAGCGGCTGGGGAGGAGGAAGCGCAGGGTATCGGCGGGGAGCTCCGCGATGGGGTGGGCGGCGGCGTGGGGGTTCACGACGTCCGGCTGGCCGGAGTCCTCAAAGAGGAAGTCATTCCTCAGGCGGAGCGAGCCGGGTTTGGCGGGGAAGCGGGAGCACAGGTTACCGAAGGAGTCGACGTACTCTTCCACGGCGGTTTCCGGTTCCACGACGACGATATCGGGGGCGCGCAGGCCGGCCATGCGGGAGGGATGGACGCGGAGCTGGGCCACGCAGGCGGCCGGCTCCGGCAGGTCGAATTGAATGTCAAAGCCCAGGTGCAGGAGCATCGTGCCTCCACGGTGGTTCTAGGATGTGGCCGACGGGGGCCGATGTTGTCGAATGCCTTTGGAGAGAGCGGGAAAAACTGTCACAATGGCGGTATCCGCACGCAACCTCCTCCGGAGACGCACCGCTCGCATGACGTACTGTCTTGGCATCATGACACAGGAAGGCCTGGTAATGGCCTCGGATTCGCGGACGAACGCCGGATTCGACGATCTGAACATCGCGCGCAAAATGCATACGTTTTGCCATCCGGGCGAGCGCGCGTTTGTGGTTCTGACCAGCGGGAGCCTCTCGCTGAGCCAGTCAGTGCTGAGCCTGGTGCGGGAGTCGTTCGCGGCGGGCGAGGGGCTGGCGCGCGCCGGAAGCATGTATGAAGCGGCCCGCGAGCTGGGCGAATGCGTGCGTCAGGTGGCGGAGCTGGACCGGAAGGCGCTGGAGCGCGACAACTACTCGTTCAACGTGCATCTGCTGCTGGGGGGACAGGTGCGGGGCGAGGCACCTTGTCTTTACATGATCTATCCCCAGGGCAATCCGATCAGCGCGACGGAAGAGTCGCCCTTCCTGCAGCTGGGTGAATACAAATACGGACGGCCGCTGCTGGACCGCGGGATCGTCTTTGGCTCGACCAGCCTGATGGTCGCGTCAAAGTATGCGCTGCTCTCCTTTGACGCCACCATGCGTTCCAACGGGGCGATTGGGCCGCCCATCGAGCTGCTGCTGTATCGCAAAGACTCACTGCACCTGGATTGCTACCGCAAATTCGATTATGGCGACGGCGAGCTGCAGGCGATCCACGCGCGCTGGGAGCAGTCGCTGCGGCGAGCGGTGGAAGATCTGCCCGATCTGCACTTCGCCAGCACGCCTTTCGACGAGCCCGCGCAGAATCTGTTCGCGTGAGCCTGTCAGGGGCGATGGTGTCTGAGCGGCCGGCTACTCTCCGAATCCCTTTTTGATGAAAGTCACGATGCGCTGACGGCCGTCGAAGCCGTGCCACGGCTCGGGGCTGGGCTCTCCGAAGATGCCGCCGGCGAGGGGGCCGTGGTCTTCACGGGGATACTCGACGAATTCAACGGGCACGCCCATCTGTCGCAGTGCGCGATACATTTCTTCGCTTTGGCCCAGGGGGTCGGTTTTGTCGCTCTCGCCCTGCAGCAGGAGGAAAGGCGTCTTCGCCTTCGCGGCGTCGGCCAGGGGGCTCTGGCGCCATGCGGATTCGGAATGCTCCCACGGGTGTCCGCCGTAGAACCAGCGGTCATACCAGGATCCATTTTCGGTGCCGTATTCGCTTTCCTGATCGATGACGGGCGCGCCGCTGACGATGGCTTTGAAGCGGCCGGTGCGGCCTTCGACGAAGCCGGCCATCTCGCCGCCGTAGCTGTAACCGATGAGCGCGAGCTTGCTGGAATCGATGGGATACTTTGCGATCACCGCATCGACGCCGGCCATGATGTCGCGATAGTCGCCGCCGCCCATGTCATTTTTGTTGGCCGCGGCAAAGGCTGCGCCGCGTCCGGTACTGCCGCGCGGATTGGGCCGGAGCACGGCCCATCCCTGGCCTACGAGGAATTGAGTGATGGGAATCCAGGAATCTTCCCAGGCGCCGGTGGGGCCGCCGTGGACGTCGACGATGAGCGGGACTTTCTGGTGGTCGGCCTGGGGTGGGAGATAGAGAAGCCCTTCCACGGTGAAGTTGTCGCTCTTCCAGGTGACGAGTTGCGAGTGTACCGGCGTCCAGGCGGCCGGCATGATTTCCGGCGTTTTGAGCGCGGCCGGCTGCTGGCCGAGTTTGTCAGCGTAATAGAGGGTCGGCGGGCGGTCGCTGGAGGCGCCAATCCATACCCAGCCGCTTTGCCGGGCGTTGGTGTGCAGCTGGGTGACGGTGCCGGTATCGAAGCGCAGCAGCTCGTGATGATCTGCCGTGAAGCGGGCGATGGTCGTGCGGGTTCCTGTCTGCACGGATTCGAGAATGGCATCGCCGACGGCAATGGGTTCGTCGTGACCGATGCTGCCGTCGAAGCCGTCGCTCAGGTCACGAATGGCGCCGTCGGCCAGGTCGAGAGCGTACAAATCGCTGACGCCCGGCGGGGCGTCGGCCTTCGCCTGTGCCAGAAGGTAGACCTGGTGTTCGTCGGGCGACCAGGTTGCCGAGCCGATGGTCTTTGGGGCGGTGGCGATCTGTTTGGGATGATCGGGATCGGCGACGGTGAGCACCCAGGCGGTCGCAGCCGGGGAGATATCGCCTTCGTCATGCATGGGCTCGCAGAGGGCGAGCAGGCGGTCGCTTTGTTTCGCCCAGACCACGTGCTCCACGTTGGGGGAAACGGTGGTCGGCGTCAGCTTGCCGCTCTCTGGGTCGAGGAGATAGAGGCGTGTTCCGTGCGGGCTGTGATCCACATCCACCGCGTCGGCCTTCTCATCGCTTTCTTTCTTTTCGCCGGGAGTTTCGGGGTCACGGATGAGAACGGCGATGGTCCTGCCGTCCGGCGCGACGAAGAAACGGGAGATGTCGGCTTCGATTGGCTCCGGCTTCGCGCTGTCCTTCGCGTCGTCGCTCTTTTTTGCCGGGGGAATGGCGCCTGGCTCTTTTGACTCGTCCACCGGTGGGACGATCTTCACGTCGAAGGCGTGCGCTTCGCCGCCGTTCATGGGCAGGCGGAAGAGCTGGGTATGCTCGCCGCGATGGGCGAGGAAGAGGATGCTCTGGCCGTCGGGCATCCACTCACCGGAGGACTCGCCGCGCTTGTCGGCGGCGGCAGAATACGTAAGCTGGCGGAAGGTATTGGCCTGCACATCGACGAGCCACAGATGGCTCTTGCCGCCGTCCGCGGTGGTGTCCATCACCTGGAGCAGCACCTCCCGGCCATCGGGCGACAGACGGGGCTGGGTCATCGAGCGCACATGCCGCAGGTCCTCGTTGGAAGGGAAGTGGCTCTCATCGGCCGCATGGGCCAGGGACAGGGAGGTGAGGCAGGCTGCCGTCAGCAGCGTACAGACGTGCAATTTCCGCATGGAGAGAGGATACCCAAAGAGAGGAAAAGGGGCACGCGAAAGGCGCGACCTGGGTGCGTGGGGACCCCGTACACTGGAGATATGCTGCATCTGCACAATGCCATCCCGGCCAGCCGCATTCGCCTGATTGTTTTCGATCTGGATGGGACGCTGATCGATTCGCGGCTCGACCTGACGAACTCGATCAACGCGATGCTCGCGGAGTTTGGCCGGCAGCCGCTGCCGGAGGAGATTATCGCGACGTATATTGGCGATGGCGCGGGGATGCTGGTGCGCCGGGCACTCGGGGATCCGGAGGATGAGCCGCTGGTGGAGGATGCGCTGCAGCATTTCCTGGCGCACTATCGCGAGCACAAGCTGGATCACACCTACGTCTATCCGGGCGTCTTTGAGTCGCTGGAGGCGATGCGGGTGACGGCGGAGGGCGTGCCGCGGAAGATGGCGGTGCTGACCAACAAGCCGATCGTGCCGTCGGTGGCGATTTGCGAGGGGCTGGGGCTGAGTCCGTATATGTTTCGCATTTACGGCGGCAACAGCTTTGCGACGAAGAAGCCGGATCCGGAGGGGCTGAACGCGCTGATCCGGGAGGCGGAGGTGTCGCCGCAGGAGACGCTGATGGTGGGCGATTCCAGCGTCGATATCCTGACCGCGCGGCGCGCCGGGGCGTGGGCGCTGGGATGCCGGTTCGGGATGTCGTCGCATACGGTCGAGGACATTGCCTCGGATTGCCTGGTGGATGGGGCTTCGGAGTGGGCAGAGGCGCTGGCGCTGGAATATACGCAGAAGGCCTCGTCGCAATCCGCGAGCAAGCGGCAGGAAAACACCGTCCGATAAAGTTGCCTGCGAAATCATTCAATTCAGGGAGTGGGGGCCGGAATTTTCTGTCAGGCCGGCCCGTTGGCCATGCTCAGCGCCGCATCCCACGAGATGGCAGCATTTACCCACGAAGACGTCAGGAGCAAAACATGAAACTGGGAAAAATCACAATGGCTTTGATTGCAGGCCTCGCTTTCACCAGCGGCTCAACGATGATGGTTCGCGCGCAGGAGGGGCCGCCGCCGGGCGAGTGGCAACCCATGGAACCGCCGGGAAACTGGTCGTCGGCCTGGCACAGCGGTTTTCATGACGGCATCCAGGCGGCTCGCCATGACATCGATGCCCATAAGGATCCGGATCCGAGCCGGCACGATACTTTCCGTCATCCCGACCGGCCACGGGACGAGCGGCCCGATTTTCGCGACGGGTTCCGCCGCGGATACCAGATGGAGTATGACCATTTCTGGCATCACCACCATGATCATGACGACCATCCCGATCAGTAGCTGAATGCTGGGTAATTCCTGAGGAGCCGGTTCGCCGGCTCCTTTGTTTTTGGGGCGGCAGAGAGCTTTGTGACAGCGGTCACGGTCTGGGCTGCGCGGGTTCCTTCAGAGTGACAGCAGGGTGGGCCCCGGAGGGCACCGTCCGCTGCACGAGGAGGAGCCGTGTTTCGCGAGAGTTCTCTGTACCCGATGTCCCGAACTGAAAGCCTGCTGAAGAAGCTGGATTCGGACCACTGGCCGGCGATCTTTCAAATCGTGACGGTGATCGGCGCGATTCTGGTGCTGGTCTCCCTGCTGCTGCTGTTTTAGGGGTGGGCGCCGGAGCTTCCGCAGGTACATCCGCGCCTTTAGAGATACTCATCATCCGCGCCCAGGTGGGCGATGCCTAATGCGAGGGCTACCGCTGCGCTATCGCCCTCGCGCTTTGCTCGCGCACGCCAGCGCTCGCTCCGCGCTCACCCCTCACGACTGGCTCTAGAGATATTCATTCATCATCCTTGCCCAGGTGGGCCATGCCTGATACAAGGGCTACCGCTGCGCTATCGCCCTCGCGCTTTGCTCGCGCACGCCAGCGCTCGCTCCGCGCTCACCCGGCACGACTGGCCCTACAGATACTCGTTCATCATCCTTGCCCAGGTCGGCCAGTCGTGGCT
>JBAUZR010000449.1:0-12144 GCA_049585375.1 Acidobacteriaceae bacterium | reverse complement strand
ACCGTTCCCTATCACTTCTGGTTGCCCGATGCCCATGCCGTCGCGCCTACCTCGGAGTGCGTCCTGTTTTCAGCCGTGATGGTGCCGCTGGGCCTGTTTGGGGCGATGCGCGTTTACTCCACAATCTTCCAGGGCTGTTTTGCCGGCACGCACGTTTCGTGGATCTTTATTGCGTTTGGCACCCTGACCGCTCTCTGGGGCGGAATCATGTGCTTTGCCGAGCATCATCTGAAACGTCTGCTCGCTTTCTCGACGGTGAGCCACACGGGTCTCATGCTGCTGGCCTTCGGCCTGTGGACGAAAGAGGCGCTGGCCGGACTCTTTCTCTATCTGGTGGGTCATGCTCTGGTGAAAGCCGCGCTGTTCTTTTGCGCGGGCATTCTGTTGCATCGCTTCCGCAGCGTCAGCGAGCCCTGGCTCTTTGGCAAGGGGACGGTGCTGCGCTATACGCGCGTCCTGTGGCTGATGGGCGGCCTGGGACTGGCTGCAGGCCCTGGCTTCGCTCTGGCGGTCGGGGAATCGCACATCTCCAGAACCGCTGCATGGACGGAGTGGATCTTTCTGGCGGTGGGCGTTCTCACCGGCGGCGCCGTGCTGCGCGTGGGTCTGCGAGTCTTCTTCGGAATGGGCGATGCGGGGCCGACCGACGAATCCGCCAAGGTAGACGAAGCTCCGGAGACGTCAAAAGAAAGGGAGCGGATCAGCTGGTTCCTCTGGACTCCGGCGGTTCTCTGTATCGCCGCGTCGATGGCTCTGACCTTTTGGCCTGGATTCACAAACGCCGTGAATTCCGCGGCGATCCGTTTTATGGATTTTCGCAGCTATGCACACGCGGTCTACCAGCAGTTCACGCCGTCGTCGACGGTGCGGGCCGCTGCGGTTCCGGGAAAGGACTGGCTGCTCGCCTCCGTTCATGCGGTGCTGGCGATCGGATTGGCGTTCTGGGCGGTCTACCGAAAGCGCATCCCGCGCGCGCTTCGCTGGCCCTCGCATATTGAAGGGCCGCTGCGTCCTCTCCGGACCCTGCAGAGTGGACACCCGGGTGATTACGTTGCGTGGCTGACCGTCGGGTCTGCCGCCCTGGGCGCCGCAGCGTTCTGGCTGGGGCGTTAGCTTGATTTGCTCAGGCGATCGATTCGCGGTAGGTTCCCTGCATGTGGATTCGCAAACTCCGGGTCGAACGGGTGGCCTTGGATGGATCAGCCCGCCCCTGCCCCATCGCCTGGATTGATAACTTTGCCATGCGCAACTTCACGAACGACGCCGTCTTCGACGACACACTGCCGGTGGCCGAGGGCCGGCTGGAGGTGGGCCTCCGCGTGCCGCTGGATCGGCTCCGGCTCTCCATGGAGGACTGGTTCCGGCGCAAGAGCTACCTGTCAGCGGACGAACGGTTGCGCATTGAGGAAGAGCCGCTCTGAGACGGGACGCTGAAGTTCAGCGAATGCTGGACGTACATGTATTGGTCGAACGGAACCGCCACCCCACCCTTCATCTGCGGAGCGAATTTCAGGTTCCGCGAGAAGCGCCTGGAGTCCCCGATCAGGTCGTTATCGTCGGCATCGACGACTTCGTCTTTCTTCACTCTGCCGTCAGGACCGACAAACAAATGCATCAGTACATTGCCGTACTGCATGTTCATGCTGAGGGGCTTCATGCTGATGATCTTGTGCGGAACGGTGCCATCCTCTTCGGGTTCCCCCATGTCCGGCTCCCCCGCGGGGATGACAAACAAGTTCGCTGGGAAGGTCTTCACTTCCTCAGCTGTGCCTGAAGCCTCCACGATCAGGCGATCGCCGTCATAGATACGGAAGCGGCGTGGCACGCTGTGCGTTCCGAGCAGCTCCCAGTCCTCCCACGTGATGGTCTGGTTCATGATCTGGGCGAAGGCCAGAACATGCGCGATGGGATCGAAGCAGATGCGGATTTCCAGGACTTCCGGAGTGCAGTCGAAGGGCGAACCGTCAACCTGCTCGAAAGTGACCATGGGATTCGGGTTCAGTTTCTGGTCACTGAAGAATGCGACGGGCACCTCGGGTGTTTGGTAGTTCTGCCGCAGATCGAAAAGTTTCAGGGGCAGTATGTGATCGAAGTGCCGCCAGTCGCTGTGCTGCGCAAGGTCCTCGATCTGGATGGAACGGAAGTCGCCGGCAGCGATGTCCGTGCGCACGTAGTGCTGAGGGTCGCGCCAGATGTCCCAGGTTCCGGTAGTGAGTTTGTGGTGCCGATCGTAGAGCTTCAGGTCATAGTGGACGTGGTGGGGGACGTCGGTTGCAGTAGCTCCTGCTTCAAGCGCCAGAGCCCGCGCCAATTCGGTCGCGAAGTGGTGGTTCGCGAGAACCTGAGCGCTGAGCGCGGGCGATATCACGAGAAGGAGAACGGTGGGCAGAAACTTCAGCATGACCCTGCACGGCTTTCTGGCTGAAACGCGACAGGATAGCAGATTCGGGCGTAATGGCTGTAGGCTTCGAGACAAATCCGCCGGCAGTCAGCTCAGCGCCGGCATCGCGACTTCCTTCCCTTGCTATCGGCGCCCAACAGCGAGGTCATTCTGCTGCGTGTACCGCTGAATAATGCTCCGAGGCATCCCACTGGAGAGCAGCCGTGCGCGCGCTGCGGCTGTGAATCCGCACGATTTCTGTCCATTCACGTACAACCAAGGAGAATACCCATGAAGGTTGAGAATCTGAAAGAGCTGCTGGTCGATGAGTTGCGCGACCTGTATTCGGCCGAAAATCAGCTGACCAAGGCCCTGCCGAAAGTCGCGAAGACAGCGACAAGCAGCGAGTTGAAGAAGGCGATTGAACACCATCTGAAAGAAACCGAAGGCCACGTGCAGCGGCTGGAGCAGATCTTTGAGCGTCTGAAGGAGAGCCCGAAGGGCAAGACCTGCGAAGGGATGAAGGGCCTGATCAAAGAGGCGGATGAGCGAATCGAGGAAGGCGGCAATCCGGATGCCCTGGATGCGGGACTGATCGCGGACGCCCAGCGCGTAGAGCATTATGAGATCTCCGCATACGGCTCAGCGCGCACATTCGCTAATCTTCTGGGAGAGAAGCAGATCGTGCAACTTCTGGAAGCAACGCTGAAGGAAGAGAAAGCCGCCGATGCCAAGCTGAACTCGATCGCAGAGGAGATCAATGTGGAAGCTAAGGCCGCATAACCGGATCAATTCTGCCCAGCGAAAGAGGGGAGGCTTGTGGCCTCCCCTCCTATTTTGTCGCATTGCTGTCAGGACCTGAGCTTCTGTTGGGCCGCCCGCTCGGCAGGCTTTAGTGCTGACCCCAGATTTCCGGAGCAGCTGTTGCCCATTCGTCAGAGGGATAGCTCATTTTTGGGTTGACGACGAAAACATTGGTCTGGACCGACTGGAGACAGGCATCGGCGAGAACGGAAGCTTTCTTCATGCCCTCGTCGCCCATGCCTGCCATGAACGCTTTCGAGTTGGCCATGCCCTTATCGACCTCGTTGAGTGAGCGCATGGGATTGATGCTGATATAAACACCACCATTGTTTTCGCCGTACATGCTCTCGAAGATAGCCCAGTGAGCTTCGGGAAATTTGTCGAAGCCGGTGGTATAGAGCTTGACGAGATCGCTCCATTCCTTTTCATGGCCGGGTTTGACGACGAACATGGTGAATTCCCAATAACGCATGTGCGCGGCCTCAATATTGGGATGGACGCTGTATTCGGGGTGGTAGAGGTAAGCGGAGGTCTCCGTTTTAGCGAGCAAATCGCCATCCTCGATGTTGGCCTGGTCGAGGGCGGAAGCGAGGGGCTCAGCCTGCTGGGCGGCCATATCTTTGCCCCAGGCGTCGAAGTTGTCGTAGCCCGTGATAAAGAGAGCGCGGGTGGGACCGGTCATGGAATCCACGGCGAAGTAGTGGGTCGGAAATTTGGCGTCGGCCATGGCCTTGACGTAGGCGCCTTCGGTTTTGGCATGAAGGCTACCGCCCTTGCCGGGCTTAAGGTACTCGCGCACGATGACGAGGACGCTGGGTGGGGGCGGCGGGGCGGCGGCCTGCGCGGCGACGATGGCAGCGGGCAGTACAAGAGTGGACAGAGCCAGTGCACTGAGTATGCGATGTTTCATGGGAAAAGAGCCCTCCTGGGGCAGTGAAGGCGCGAACAGCGCTCGACGGACGGGTGTCGGCCGTTCACGGTGTACCGCGGGCGCGGTCTTTCAGGGAAGCGCGATCCGGATTGTCGAAATCCAGCGCAGCCTCCCAGGTTGAGGGGAACGAGGGCCTGGCTTCCAGCAGGAGGGGAGCAGGCGGGTGAGGAATGGTTGAACTGGCTCCTGTCGAGGCTGAGTTATCTTTCGCTTCCCAGGGGGGATTGTCAAGGTAAAGCGCGGGTCCAGAGCCGTCCGTTCACATCCACTTAATGCCTTTTTCGCCGACAACCGTGAAGATGTCGAGCATATGGGTAAGGCCCAGCAGATTGCGAATCTGCTTATTCAGGTGCATCAGCTCCAAACTGCAGCCGGCGGATTTCGCGGCGACGTATAGGCGCGCCAGGGTGCCGAGCCCCGTGCTGTCAGTGTGGCTCAGGTCGGCGAGGTCGAGCACGATACGGCGGCTGGTGGGAATGAGCTCCCGCACCGGAGCGTAAAGGATCTGGGTGGCGCCCGCCACCAGGCGTCCGTGGCAGCGGACAGTAACTTCGCCGCCGGAACAGTGCTCCACGTCAATGCTGAGGACAGGCGATGCGGCGGGTGTTGGGGGCATCGGGAATCTCCCTCATGCTGGATTTCAATGATCTGCGCTGGTGAGGTCGAGCGATTATCGCACAGGGGCACTGGCGGTGCATTGGGGTCTCTCAGCGGATCCAGGTAGCACGGTCCGAGAAGAGGGCCGTCGTGTTGAGATCCGGCCAGGCGATGCCCTGTGCATTCCGCGAGGAGCGGTACATCGTTTCGACAACTTCCATGCGGAGAAGGCCAGGCTGCTGGCCGTGATCACGCCAGGCATCCTGGGGCCGGATTATTTCCGCGAGGTCGCCGCGATCCTGAAGACGGGAGCGGGCGCCCCGCCGGATCTTGCTGCAATTGGGACGGTGATGCGCCGGCATGGCTTGACACCGGCTCCCCAGGGATCAGGACCCGCGGTGGCATAGACGTCAGTGGTGGAGCGTTCCTGAGATCATAATGACGTTTCGGCGATGACGGGCAAAGAGGCAGCGTCCCATGCGGCGAGCCCCCCGGTCATTTCCAGGACGCCGGTAAAGCCATTCTGCTGCAGGAGACTGGCAGCGATCGAGGAACGGTAGCCACCGGCGCAGTGGACGACGACAGGGCGGTCGCGGGGAATTTCGCCGAGTTGATCGCGAAGGCGGCTGAGCGGCAAGTTGCGGCTGCCCTGAATGTGACGCGCACTCCATTCACGCGGAGCACGAACGTCGATGAGAAAGGGCGGCGCCGTACTGGCGAGATCGGTCGCCACTTCCGGAGCCATTACGCGCGACACGAAGGAGAGAAGATCGGAGCGGTCGGCGAGGGCGGTCATCCCCCCGTCAAGGTAGCCGCGGACGCGGTCAAAACCAATGCGGCCGAGGCGAAGGGCAGCTTCCTGCTCGCGGCCCGGGTCGGCGATGAGCAGGATGGAGCGGGCAGGATCGAGGACGGTGCCGGCCCAGGTGGCGTACTGGCCATTGAGGCCGATGTTCAGCGCACCGGCGAGATGGCCCGCGGCGAACTCGTCGGGCTGTCGAGCGTCGAGGACCTGCGCTCCTTCCGCGGCCAACGCGAGGAAAACATCAAGGGCGAGAGGCTGGAGTTCCTGCTGCAGGGTGGCTTCCAGCGTGGGGCGCTCCCGGGTGTTCAGAACCGCGTCCATCGTGAAGTAAGGCGGGGCATCGGGCTGGTCGGCGGTCACAAGAGCAATGAACTGCTCGCGGGTCATCGGCAGAAGGGCGTAGTTGAAGCGGCGCTGTTCGCCCATGGTGGAGACGGTCTCTTTGGAAAGATTTTTGCCGCAGAGCGAGCCGGCCCCGTGGGCGGGGTAGATGAGGGTTTCGTCGGGCAGCGGAAGCAGCTGGCGGTGGATCGATTCGTAAAGGTGAGCGCCGAGATCCGAAGCGCTCCAGCCAAGGGAGGCGCGGAGGTCGGGGCGGCCAACATCGCCGATGAAGAGCGTATCGCCGGTCAGGACAGCATACGGGTGGGAGGCGTCGCGCTGAAGATCGAAGACGAGCAGGCTGATGGATTCGATGGTGTGGCCGGGGGTTTCGAGAACCTGCAGGCGGAGCCCTGGGAATTCGAGGGTCGAGCGGTCGGGCATAGGGATGAAGGCGTATTCGGCCTGAGCGCGGGAACCGAGATGGATGCTGGCGCCGCAGCGGTCGCGCAGTTCGAGATGGCCGGCGACGAAGTCTGCGTGAAAGTGGGTGAGGAAGACGTGGCGGATGGTGAATCCCCGGGCGTCAGCGTCGGCAAGGTACTGCTCAATATCGCGCTGGGGATCGATGACGACGGCGGTGGCGGTCGCCTCGTCCGCGAGGAGATAGGAGGCGTGCGCGAGGCAGCCGAGGTAGTACTGCTTGAGGAAC
Organism: Acidobacteriaceae bacterium; assembly: GCA_049585375.1. GTDB lineage: Bacteria > Acidobacteriota > Terriglobia > Terriglobales > Acidobacteriaceae > Palsa-343. The sequence continues at coordinate 5,594 of JBAUZR010000449.1, read as the reverse complement.
ATGGGTGAGGAGAAGCTTCGCCCGAGAGAGGGTGAACGGTCAAGGGCGGCGCGCACGATCGCCGACCCTCCTAGTTGCGGACATCAGCCATGGCGGCCGCGACTTCCGCTTTCTGGTCGCCGCTCAGTGGCAGCAGCGGGATGCGGGGAACGCCGCCGTAATAGCCGTTGAGATCGCAGGCGTGCTTCAGGCCGGGAATGCCGTACTTCCCTGCCACCAGACGCGAGGCGGCGATGAGTCGCTCCTGCTTCTCCGCGGCGATGCGGGCGTCATTTTCTTTCCAGGCGGTGTAGACCTCCTGGCAGGCCTGCGGCGCAGGCGAGGCAAAGGCGAGGATAGCGCCGGAGACGCCGGCCACGAGGGCGCCGAGCAGATTTTCTGCGGAGCCGGAGAGAACCTGGAAGCCGATCTCCTTTCTGCGCGTGGCCTGGACACGAGGCGCGGCCAGGACAGCGGCCTCGGCAGGTCCTCCGCCCCCGAGCATGTCAATGGAGACCAATTCGGACGCCAGGGCCGCGTTGGCTTCGGTTTCGGCCTGCATCATGCGATTCGTATAGGCGGCAAAGACCGGAGTCACCAGCACGGTGCGCTTTGGGCTGTTGCGGGTGGCGGCGATCAGGGCGGTCAGACGTTCGAGGCTGCCGGATGAGTCCTTGATGGCGATTATGTTGGGGTGCTGGGCGAGCTCGGTCACGACCTCAACCGGGATTTCGAGATGGGTGAATTTGGGAATGCTGTAGAGCATGACGGGAAGCGACGACTGGTCAGCCAAAGCGCGGTAATAGGTGAGCAACTCCGCGGCGCGCATCAGGGGGCCGTAGTAATGCGGGGTGCGAACCAGGACAGCGTCGTACTGATGGGCGGCGGCGTATTCAGCGAGGCGCAGCGTTTCGCTCAGGCTTTCGCGGCCAATCCCGGCGATGAGTACTTTGTCGGGGGCTGCCGTGCTGGACGAATGGCGGAGGACCTCGCGCGTTTCGTCGTCGCTGAGCATCACGGCCTCGCCGGTGGATCCCAGCACGACCAGGCCGGCGGCCAGCGTACGCGAGTAGCGCTCGACGTTGTGCTCAAGTTTGCGGAGGTAGAGGCGCCCATCGGGATAAAAGGGCGTGGTGATAGCCGGAAAGATGCCTTCGAGGAGCATAGATTCATCATAGGGCGGTCCCCTGAAAGGTGCAGGAAAAAGCTGCGCGGGAGCGGGACGGCACGATAGTCTGAGGGGTGATGCATCTCGGTTCGAGCGCCAATTCGCGACCCGCGGAAGCTTTGGGACCCACCGAGACCCGGGTTTTGTATCAGGCGCTGTGGTTTTTCTTTCACCTGACAGTGAGCCTGGTGGTATGGGGGCTGGCGCTGCTGGCGATCACCATGCTCCACCCGGAGTTCGTGCCTCCATGGGTCACCCTGCTCGTCTCGTTCGCGGCGCCGATGGCGGTCGCATTCGGGGTGGTGAAGATGTATCCGAGCGAGAGCGCTACCCTGCCGTGGATGATGGGGCTGATCTGGTGGTTTCTGTGGGCGCTGCACGTTCTGGACATGCCGACGGGGCCGCTGGCTTGCTATCACTGTGGCGCGTCAGAGAAGCTGTGGCTGACCTTCTTCAGCCTCGATCACGACAGCGGACTGCTGGACGGCCAGGGACGTTTTATCGCAACCTGGCCGGCGGTGGCGATGATCGGCTATTCCATCGGCGCGAAACTGGGTTTGCGCAACGCGGATATTCCCTTTGAAAACGAATAAAAAGCGGGCTTGCGGAGGTCCGCAAGCCCGGTGAGGTAGATGCACCCAATCGCGGTATGCGCCGCGACCGGATTCGAATGACGGATGTCTGTACCGCCCTAAGCGGAACGCCGGTCGCGCTCCTGTTGTTTGTAAGCGTCGATCTTCTCGTTGGCCCGGTCTTTCGTGTCTTCGACCTTATTGGTGATGTTATGGCGCGCCTGGTCCGCGTTGCGCTCCGCTTCTTTTTCGTGAGTCCTGGAGGCTTCGTGTGCGGCATCTTTTACATTGCCCCACGTTTCCTGTGCAGCGCCTTTTACCTGATCGGCGACGCCCTGGTTGGCGAGCCGATCATTGTTGGCAGCCTCTCCGACTCCCTGTTTCACTTTGCCAACAACCTGGTTGGCCTTGCCCTTCACCTGATCTGAATTCATGGAACCCCCTTTGGTGAACTACCGAACCACGTACGCATAAGCTGAGCGCTAAACAACGGGCCTTCGCCCGCTAATCAGCTGAATGACGAGCACCACGAGCGCCAGGATCAGCAGAATGTGAATGTACCAGGCGACAACGTGGAAACCAATCAAGCCGACGAGCCAGGCGATCAGCAGGATGACGAACAACGTCCAGAGCATCCGTCGATCTCCTTTCCTTCTGTTCGATCTCCAACGGATGGATAGGAGGCGCGCGGCACGCCATAGGTTGCCGTTGCGATACAAAGGATGCGGAGGGAATCAAGGTGCGCATCGCGATTCAGGGAGAGCCGGGGTCTTTCAGCCACGAAGCCGCATTAAAAGCCGATCCGGAGGCAACCCTTCTGCCGTGCGCCTTGTCGGCGGATGTCTTTGCGGCGGTGGCGGCAGGGGCCGCGGATGCGGCCGTGATTCCGATCGAGAATTCGCTGGCGGGCTCGGTAGTGGAGCATTACGATCTGCTGCTTGCTCAACCGGTGGGGGTGGAGAGCGAATGGCTGCTGCGCATCCGGCACAACCTGATTGGCGTGCCCGGCGCCCGGCTGGACAGGATTCGTCACGCTTATTCCCATCCGGTGGCTCTGGCGCAGTGCCGCCGATTTTTCGTGGAGCATCCGGAGATCGAAGCGGCACCATTCTATGACACGGCGGGGAGCGTGAAGCAGCTGATGGAGTTGCGGGATATCGGGGTGGCGGGAATCGCGAGCGCCCAGGCCGCGCAACACTACGGGGCAGAGATCCTGATCGCCGGAATCGAAGACAATGTTGAGAATTACACCCGGTTTTTTCTGATTCGGAAACGGGAGAAGGTGCGGTCAGAGGCCCTGCCCAACAAGGTGAGCCTCGCCTTTGCCGTCGAGAACCGGCCCGGAACGCTGGTGGCGGCTCTGCAGGTTTTTGCCGGGATGGGCACCAATTTGACCCGGCTGGAATCCAGACCGGTGCCGGGGCGGCCCTGGGAGTACGTCTTTTACGCCGATTATCAGCTGACAGATCCAGGAGTTGCCGATAAGGCACTGGAACGCCTGCCCGAGTATTGTTCCATGGTGCAGGAACTGGGGCGGTACCGAGCGGCGGTTCCGGTGGCATAAGCGAGGGTGCCAGGAGCCAGGTGAGGGCGTTGAGACGGCATCTTAAGGCTGACCGAAGGCGGTTCGTCCGCACGGAACGAGACCGGGGAGGGCTGCGTACGAGTATGCGGGGAGCATCCAAATAGAAGAACCGCAGGGGTTTGCACTGGTCACGGGCCATGGCGGGCTCGGACGGGCTAGTCCCCTTGAGACTTTTTCAAGGTTGCTGAATCCAATGAGTAATTATTTGATATAAGGACACTCATGGCTAGCGATTTCATCAGTATCATTCAACCGGGCGACCCGCGGCAGCGGGAAGGGGGCGAGGATCGCGTCCTGCCCATTCTGCCGGTGCGGGATACGGTTTTGTTTCCGCACGCGGTACTGCCGCTGACGGTAGGGCGGGAGAGCTCAATCCAGCTCATCCAGTCGCTCGGCGAGGAAAAGAGCATTGTGGTGGTGGCGCAGCGCGACGCACGCGTGGACGCCCCGCAGCCCCAGGATCTGCACACCTTCGGCACCCTGGCGACGGTGCACAAGGTGGTAAAGATGCCGAACCAGAGCCTCTTTGTCTTCACCGAAGGCACCGAGAGGGTACGGCTGGGCGAATTTTCGAAGATCGAGCCCTTCATGATGGCGTCGGTTGAAACCGTTCCCGAGACGCCAGCCGCGAAGAATCCGGCGGTCGAGGCGCTGCAGCGAAACGTCGTGACCCAGTTCCAGCAGATCGTGACGGCGTCGCCGACGCTGTCCGACGAACTGCAGACGATAGCAATGAACATCGACGAGCCCGGGCGGCTGGTGGACTTCATCGCTTCTTCCCTGCCGTTCCTCGCGACAGCCGATAAGCAGGAGCTCCTGGAGACACCGGATGTGACGGCGCGGATGGAGCGCATCAACAAGCACCTGGCCAAAGAGCTGGAAGTTCAGCAGCTGCGCAACAAGATCCAGAGCGAAGTGCAGGATCAGGTGCAGCAGTCGCAGCGGGATTACTACCTGCGTGAGCAGCTCAAGGCGATCCAGAAGGAACTCGGCGAAATGGACGAGGGCCAGAAGGACATCGAGGAGCTGAAGCAGAAAATCGAAGCGGCCGGCATGCCGGAGGAGACGAAGAAAGAGGCTCTCAAAGAGCTGAACCGTCTCTCGCGCATGTCGCCGATGGCCGCGGATTACTCGCTGACGCGCAACTACATCGAGTGGCTGGCTGTCCTGCCGTGGTCAAAATCGTCAGGCTCGGAAGTGGATATCACCAAGGCTCGGGAGATCCTTGACGAAGATCACTACGACCTGAAGAAGGTAAAGGACCGCATCCTCGACTATCTGGCGGTGCGGCGCCTGAAGTCCGACATGAAAGGCCCGATCCTGTGCTTTGTGGGCCCTCCGGGCGTCGGCAAGACGTCTCTGGGCCGCAGCATCGCGCGAGCGCTGAGCCGGGAGTTCCGGCGGATTTCCCTGGGCGGCATGCACGACGAGGCTGAGCTGCGCGGACATCGGCGGACCTATATCGGCGCCTTGCCGGGTCAGATCATCCAGAACCTGCGGCGCGCCGGCGCCAACGATCCGGTCTTTATGCTCGACGAAGTCGATAAGCTGGGACGCGACTTCCGGGGAGATCCGGCATCGGCGCTGCTCGAGATTCTTGATCCGGAGCAGAACAACACGTTCCGCGACAATTATCTCGATCAGCCATTCGATCTTTCCAAGGTGTTGTTCATCTGTACGGCGAACGTACTGGATACGGTGCCCGAGCCGTTGCGGGATCGCATGGAGATCATCGAGCTGCAGGGCTACACGGAAGAGGAGAAGAGACACATCGCCTTCCGATATCTGATACCGCGACAGATTAAAGAAAACGGGATCCAGCCGGAGAACATCGAGTTCCCGGAAGACTCAGTGAATACCATCGTGCGGCATTACACGCGTGAGGCCGGCGTGCGCAAGCTGGAGCAGCAGATCGGCACCATCTGCCGCAAGCAGGCACGGCGTATCGCTGAAGGCAACACGGAGAAGCTGGTCGTGACCCGCGAAGTGGTCCAGGAATTTCTGGGCGGAATCAAGGTGCGGGTGGATACCGAGATTGCCGAGCGGACCAAGCGTGCTGGCGTCGCTGTGGGGCTGGCATGGACACCGGCGGGCGGCGATGTTCTCTTCATCGAAGCCAACCGGATGAAAGGCAAAGGCGGCTTTACGATGACGGGCCAGATCGGGGAGGTCATGCAGGAGTCGATGCAGGCTGCGCTGACCTGGGTCCGCTCGAATGCAACGTCGCTGGGCCTCGAAGAGGATCTGCTCAAGGACACCGATCTGCACATCCACGTGCCGGCCGGCGCCA
>JBAUZR010000448.1:0-16987 GCA_049585375.1 Acidobacteriaceae bacterium | reverse complement strand
GGCGGGGTTCTTGAACGGCTGGCCGGGCACGACATTCGGACGGAAGCTATAGCCGTCGCCTGCAGCGAAAAAGGGATTCGCCGCACCCACGGCATCGTACTCAATGTGAATCGGCCGTCCGCTCTGGTACTGCTGGATGCCTGACACCGACCATCCGCCAACCACCTCACCAACGACGCCCCGCCGACTCAGGAATTGCATGCCCGGACCAACCGGCAGCTTATAGGTATAACTCAGCGAAACCACGTGGGGCACATCTGAGCTGGTCACGGCACGTTCCGCCTTGGGGTTGTAATAATCCTGGAAGTAGGAGCCGGCATAGATTGCGTTTTCCGCCCCCGCATCTGCGCCCTCGTTCGAATCCACATCTCCGATCGTCTTGGAGAACGTGTATGACAGCAGGAATGTGAGTCCCCTCGAGAATCGCTTCTGCAAACTCGACTGCATACCATTGTAGGAAACGCTTCCGATCGGATTGAGCGGATCGTCCGTGTCCCCATATTGCGGCCATGGGCGCAGCGCCTGACCTGCGGTTGCTCCCGGACCGAAGACCGAGGTGAACCCCGGCCACGGATTGGCTATACCCGCAGCGGCTACGCGAGGATCGCTGATAGGCAGCAGGAGCAGCTCAGGAAGGGTGAGATTTTCTGCCGCCGCGGCGGTCCCGTACTTCGCCTGCGCAGCGACTGCATTAATCTGGTTCGGCTTGGACCAGATGCCGAGGTGATAGGTGTGCATACCTACATATCCCAGATTGAACACCGTGCTTCCAGTCACCTGTTGCTGTACCTGCATTGACCAGTAGAGCTGGGTTGGCGGCTCACCCGCATCGGGATGAATCAACGGCGGATTATCGTCACCTACCAGCAGTCCCGGGTTAAGGGTTTGGCCGGAGATGGAAGCCGCAGGATAAGGATTGTCCCAGTAGTAAGCCGGCGATCCGACCGCATCACCTGGGCGGTTCGCCGTGGCCAGACCAGTAAACCCTGTGGAGTATTCCGAGCTGCCAATCCCTTCTTCGGAATTGTCATTGCCAATCGGGCGAATCACCGCGAATCCCCCACGGATAGCCGTCTTATGCGCTGAATCGGGCGAAAACGCGAATCCGATGCGCGGCTGAAAGCCATTACGGTAAATACTGCCGATCCGCTTGATTCCATTTCGACCGGGACCGTTGCCGTAGAAGGTAAATGCTCCCGGCAGCCCACCTGCAGCCGGATTCGGCAGCGTCGGATCCATAGTCGAAACGTCTCCGTGCGCGTCCGTCCTCGGAATTTGCAGATCATAACGCAGTCCCAGGTTGAGAGTCAGATTTGGTGAAACCGTCCAGTCATCCTGCACAAACAGTCCCGTCTGCCACCATCGATATGCGTTTTCCACCGGGTAAGTAATGTAGGAGAAATCGTTCGCGCCGAAGAGGAAGCTGGCCGCCGGCGCGCCAGTCTCCGCGGGCAGAGAGACAGGCTGGTTGCCATTAACAAAGCCGGTTCCGTTCAGACCCGTCTCCGTAGCCTCGAAATCAAATGCGCCTCCAGGTTCACCGCCCTCATTCCGCTGGAGGTAGCGCACTTCCCCGCCTGTTGTAAACGTATGCCGCCCGCGGATGATCGTCACATTGTCATTAACGATGTAGCGGTTTTCGGCATCGAAAGACTGGACTCCGGAGCCCTGGCCGATGCTGTTCTGAACCGTACTGATCTCTATCTGCGGGTAGAAGCTGTTCGGCGCAAGGGGCGGCAAGCCTTTGAGCCCTAACGCGTCAAAGCCAGGGCCTGGCTGTACAGGTCCGGTCGAACCCTGGTCGCGGATGAAGCCGACGTTCAGGTTATTCAACAGCGTCGGCGAGTGTGTGTAGTTATAGGTGAAACGGATCTGGGCGGTCGGCGCGCTTGTTACCACGGCGTCTAGCAGATTCAGGCCGCCGTTGTTCGAGTTGCTGTAGCCCCCGGTAAATACACTCCCTGAGGTCGCATGCTTGTCGGAAATGTGCTCATCGATTTTCACCACCAGGCGATGCTCGTCGATCTTCGAGCTCTGCTGGCGAATGAAATTGTTTTCAAGGCTATCGTTGACGGCCGTGGGGAAGCTGTTCAGGATCGTCTGGGAGGCTGCGCTCAAGCCTGCAAAGCCGGTCGGAATGACATTGCCCGGAAACGGATCGCGAATTTCATAGCTCTGGCCGTCAGGACCAATCACCGTGTGGGCGGAAAGAGGGTTGTAGATCGCGCCCTGATAGACCGGCCGGCCCTCAGGATCGTTGATCGGATTGCCGTTCGAGTCGGTTAGTTGCGGGCCCAGAAGCTGCGCGAAATTCCCGCTGCGAAATGCATTGGGAATGGTTGTCAGGGTCGCATTGTTCGAACTGGGACGGTACTTGAATTCGGTGAAATCGACAAAAAAGAATGTCTTGTCGCGTCCCTTGTAAAGCTTTGGGATCCATACGGGGCCGCCAAGAGTCCCGCCAAATTCATTCTGCCTGAGCGGCGCTTTGGTCAGGCCTTCTGCGTCGGTCACATATCCAGCCGCGTCCAGCGCATCGTTCTGAAGAAACTCGAAAACATTGCCGTGAAACTGATTCGTTCCCGATTTAAACCCAAACGACACGATGCCACTGGAGAGCCCATACTGAGCCGACTGGTTGTTGTTGATGACTTTGAACTGGCTGATGGCGTCAATCGGCGGATGGTCCCCATCGATGTCTCCGGAGAGATTGGTGTTCATCAACGGAACGCCGTCAATATAGACTTCGTCCGCATAACTCACGGATCCGCTGAAATGGAGACGGTAGTCAGGCTCGGAACCCGGCTCAGATCCCGCCACACCCGGAGTGAGAACCACAAAATTAAGCGGATTTCTCATATCTCCCTGGAGAGAGACCGGCAGATCCTGTATTTCCTCGGGAGTAATTACCGTGTTGATGTCCGACGTCTCCGTCTCCACGTGAGCCGCAGTCGCCGCCACCGTTATCGTCTGCTGCACCTGGCCGGGCTGCAGGCCGACTGTGACCGCAAGGGTGCTTCCAATGTGGATGGCGATGTCCTTGTGAACGGATGTATTGAAACCGGGCGCGGTCGCCGTCAGCGTGTACATTCCTGGACTGAGATCCAGAAACTGGTACTCACCGGAACCGCCCGAGACCGAGGTGACAGTTACGCCGGTTGTCACGTTTTGGAGCGTGAGGTGCGCTCCCGGAACCGCAGCCTGCTGTGGATCCTGAACTTCACCTTTAATCGAACCCAGATTGAGCTGCGCCCAACCATACTCCGGCAGAAACATCGCCGCACACACTGTTACCAAGAGCACAGCACGAAACCAATTCCTGAACGATAGCATTACCCTGGTTCTCCCGCCTCACCATAATTATGTTTAGAAAAGTACTTTTACCGCGAACTGTAGCTCGCGTGGATTATTTACCTGATACGAGACAAGCCCCGTCGTGCCATCCCCCAGGGCCGTATCCGGAGGCCCAAACTGGGGATGATTGAGGAGATTGAATGCTTCTGCGCGGAACTGCAGGTCCAGCTTGTCGCGGACCAGATTGGTGTTCTTCACTCCGGAAAGGTCGAGATCGACCTCACCATCGTCGCGAAGAGAACCAATGAGCCGCGGCTCATTTCCATAGGTGAACGGCGCGGGTGCGCTGAAATCACCTATATCAAAGTAGCTGTTGAGTCTGTCCTTGATTGCCGTATCCGGGATGGGATTCTTTCCATTCCAGTTTGCGAGCTGCGTCCCGCCATTATTGAAGAGAGTGTTGGCAGCCGTGTATACCTGCAGTGGATTTCCACTTTCAATATACGTAATTCCGTTAAGTTGCCACCCTCCAATTGCATAGTTCGCTATGCTGCTGGAGTTGAACCACTTCTGGTGCTGGCCGAATGGCAGATCATAGGTTCCATTGACGGCGAGATAGTTCGGCGTGTCAAAGGATCCCAATGCCCAGGCTCCGCGCAGATTGTCCCAGTCCTGGATCCCACCGCCCGAATAGGTCCCGCCCGGGAACCCCGTCTCGGTCGCGCCGACATTGTCCATGAGTTTCGACAACGTGTAGGCGACCGCAACCCCGAACCCACTGCTGAATCTCCGCTGAATGCTCGCCTGCAGCGAGTTATAAACCGATGCGCCATAGAACGAGGCATCGCCAAGTGTCACTCCCGTAAACTGCGGATAGGGCAGGTACAACTGGCTCTGGGCAATCGTCGGACCGCTCAGGCCGCCTGAGGAAATGTGGCCATAGAAGGGGTTGCTGACCTGTGAAGTCAGCTGAGTTCCGAAACGTAGATACTTATCCGGGAGTTGATTGGCGTTATAGTCGCCGTACAGGTGCATCCCGTGACTCCCGGCATACGCCACGTCGACCAGGAAGTGCATTGGCAGTTGATGCTGCACATCCACGTTCCACTGCTCCGCATAGGAGGTGCGGCGGGTGCGCGACATCCCCACGACCGATTGTCCGAGTTCAGTGGACAGCCCCTGACTGCTGCCCGTCCCAAAGACAAACCCGGTTGGGTAAGGATTGCCGAAAGTGTTCTGCGGATTCACGCCGTTCAGGCTGTTGACCCACGGCGTGCTGCCGAGAAACCCCGTGTTGGGAACGGCATTCCCGTTAAACCCTCCACCGACCACCGGCGCCATGAATAATCCGTAACCTCCGCGGATGACCGTATTCATGCCGACGTCGTACGCGAAGCCCAGGCGCGGCTGCATGCCCGTCTTCTTATCTGGATTGAACTGATAACGAGAGAGCCCGTTTACCCCCGGAAACTCCAATCCTCCAACCAGAGCCAGGCCGGGCACCTGCAGGGGCGACACGGCAGTGGGATTCCAGTCAGTGATCCGATTAAACCGCTCAGTCCACGGCGTATCGTAGTCATAGCGGAACCCGAGGTTAAGCGTTAGTCTGCGGTTGACTTTCCAGTCATCGGCAAAATAACCGCCGTAGTATTTATAGGTTGTAATTTCATCGGGACCGCCGGTGTAGTTAAATCCGAAATCTCCCGCGCCCAGCAGGAAAGATGCGAAGCCGACGCCGGAGGTGCCGGAATCGTAAGGGCTCGGTCCCTGGGTAAAGTCAGGGCCAAAGGAATAGTACCCGCCGGCATTATTGAATCTTCCCGTTGCCACCTGCCCGATACCGAGGTCTCCGCCGAATTTCAGGGTGTGCGTTCCGACGATCGCGGTCACGTTCCCAGCTTCGTTGTAGGTTTGATATGCGTCGTTAAGGACGCCAACAAAGCAGTAGGAGCCCATCGCGAGCCCTGAACCAACGTTTGCTATCGACTCCGCCTCTCCTATGCCAGCGATAGAAATCGACGGGAAGCACTGCACGGTGTTTGCTAACTGGGAGAAGTACGAAGGGAAGCCATATTGCGTCTCGGGAACGCCAAGTCCGGGCGGCGTCCTGCCCAGGTGATAGCGGACAAAACTCGAGTTGAGCTCCAGCACCACCTTGGACGACAGCACGGTCGTATCGTCGATCGTTGCCTGCATTTGGCGCAACGTGTCATTGCCGAGGACCGGGGAACCGATCGCCAGGGTTGGAGAGCTTCCCCAAACCGGGGGGCGATCCTGCGCGGTATCTGAAATCGAGAATCGACCGAATAGCCTGGAGTTCGTGGAGAGCTGCTGATCGACGCGCAGGGAAAAATCATTCTTATCAATGGGAGAACTTGCATTGGAGATGAAGTTGTTTACTCCCGACGTATTTCCGGCCTGGTTGGGGACCGGCAGATAATTCAGCAATGTCGTCGCAGTTGGATCCAGCAGATTACCGGGAATGATATTTCCGGCAAATGCCGTCCGCGCATACTGCCCGGTGGATGGGTCCAGCGTCGTACTGAACGGGTTGTAGATGGGAAGCGGCTGCCCTGAAAAGTTGCCACTCCGTTCCGCAACAGTAGGAACGGTCGCTGTGGTGGTAACCGCCTGCGTCCACCGCAGGCCTTCATAGGAGAAAAAGAAGTATGTGTGCTTTGGGAGTATCGGTCCCCCCAGGGACGCGCCGAACTGGTTATAGAGAAAGGGGGGTCGCGAAAGGCCTGCCTGATTCGCGAAGAAGTTATTCGCGTTCAGTCCGGTTGAGCGGTGGAACTCGTAGAGCGAGCCGTGGAATTTGTTGGTTCCCGATTTGGTGATGACATTAATGACGCCCCCGGCCGTGTTCGGGAATTCGGCGCTGTAATTGTTCGTCTGCACCTTGTACTGCTGCACCATGTCGATGCTTGGATAGAGACCTGGGCCGTTAAAGGCCGGCTCTGAATTGACGCCTCCGTCCAGGAGAAACGAATTCGCATTGGGGCGCGACCCGTTTATCGAGACAAACTGGTCGTTGTATTCGTCGAAGGCGGGCTGTGTAAACCCATAGGACGCCAGCACACCCGGTACGAGAGTGGCAAAGCTATAGCTGTTGCGTCCATTGACCGGGAGGTCAACGATCGGCTGATTGGGGATGACCTGGCCCAGGGATGAAGTTTCCGTCTGTAACTGGGATGGCTCACCGGTGACTACGATGTTTTGCGAAACGTGACCCACTTCCAGGGGAACATTCACGGTAAGCGTGGCGCCGACATCCAGTCTGATTCGCGCCTGCTCGAACGGACGAAAACCGCTTGCCTCCACACTTAAAATGTAGGTCGCCGGGGGCAGAAGCGTGAGGGCGTAATAGCCATGCTGGTCGGTGAACGTTCTCCTGATCACCTGATTGGTATCAACATCCGTCAGGGTAACGGCAGCTTTCACAACCAGACCGCCTGTCTGATCCGTAACAGCTCCCACGATTGAGCCCGTTGCAGTCTGGGCCGACAAGCCGGGCATGCAAATCAGTGCCAGGACCAGCCCGCATCCTGAAGGGATCAAAGCCGCGCACAAAGTCAGGAACAATGCAGAATGGGACCACCGCTTTAAAGAATGCATCGCTGAGTCTCCTGTGTGGCCCGTGTGGTTAAACCTTTAACCTAAACCGTCTGCGATTCAACCATGTCCACAATTCGACTGTCAAGAGGGTTTTGCTATTCTTTGCCGGGAGTCGCCAGTTTCCGTTGCACGATGGCCCGCCCACGACCTCCGGCTCTCCTGTTCGTCGGCATCGGAAACACCGCTGACGACTCACGCAGCACAAGTGTGGGCACGATCCGCAGCGAATTCGGCGGCCCTGTCATTTTCCCTTCAATTCGATCCATAAGGATCGTGGCCGCCCGCGCCCCCATCTCGTATCCCGGCTGCACTACGGCTGTGAGATGCGGATGAAATGTCCGGTCGATGGTCAGATCGTCAAAGGTCGCCAGCGAAAGATCCTCCGGGCAACGGACTCCCTCCGCCTCCATCGCCTTCAGCAGACCCAGAGTCATCACGCCGTTGCACACGAAAACCGCTGTGGCATCCGTCGGCCGCTCCAGCAGTTGCCGGCCCAGCTGGTAGCCCGACTCTTCCCGGAAATCCCCCTCGAAGATCAGCTTGCTGGCAATAGGAATGTCCATCTCGCGAAGCGCTTCCTCGTAGCCCTGCAGGCGTTCCTGAGCCGTCTGGGTTTTCAGGTGCCCCGTAATGATCGCAATGCTGCGATGCCCAAACTGAATCAGATGGCGCACGCATTCCCGCGCCCCGCGCACGTTATCCAGCAACACGGCATCGGTTGGCACTCCCGGAACAGGGCGATCGAGGCACACTACGGAAACCCCGGAAGCGATGAGCCGCAGAATGTGGCTCGCGTCGTTGCTGGGCGCCGATGCCAGCAGGATGCCTGCCACCCGATAGGAGCGCAGCGCCGCCACAATCCGCCGCTCCCGCCCGATCTGCTCGTCTGTATTTGCAGTCACCAGGAAATATCCGCGCTCAAATGCGGTGTCTTCCGCTCCGCGGATGATCTCCGGGAAAAAAGGATTGGTGATGTCGGGAAGCACCATTCCCAGCATTCGGGTCTGCGCCACTTTCAGGCTCCGCGCGATCTCGTTCGGAAAATAATCGAGCTCGCGAATGGCGGCGCGAACGCGTTCCTCAACGTCCCGAGTCACCCGCTTGGTCCCGCGAATCACATGCGAAACCGTCGCAATGGAGACGCCGGCACGCTTGGCCACTTCGACGATCGTTGGCATCAGTAGTCCAGTTTGGAGTGCCCATGGGCGGGCATTGAACAGTAAACTGTGACTCGGTGGAAACCCGATATCGCCTTTGGGAACCTCGGAATTTCAGCCACAGACTACCTCGTAGAGGTTGACAGGATGCCTAAAACCGATTCCTGTTACACACTCGGTTAAACGCTTTACCCACGCACCCACCTGCTGAATGCCAATGTAGCACGCGTCGTCGGTCCAGGGTCGCTTGACCAGCCCGTTCGGCGATTCACGTTCAACAGCGATTGCACCGTCTCCCTCTGCCTCAGCTGGCCTCGCTCCATCCATGCTTCGCCTCCTGAATGTTTGCGCGCTGAACTGACGGCCATAATTGCTCTCGCCGAGCGAGCGAAATGGAATTGCCCCTGCCTGCACGAAGATCGTGTGAAATGGCGGCGTTTGAGCTCCAGGGCCGGCCGGCGCTCTCTCCTGCTCATACAAACCGTTCGGAGCATCCCCAACATCGCCAGCACCCCGCCTTTGTGCTGCGTGAAGGTCCGTCGTCGGATTCCCGTCCGGAATTGCGTGTAATTCCCACCTGCCATTGCGACGTATTTTCCCACGCCTCCGGAACAATTTGCACAACTGCCGAAAAGTTGCCCGCGATCCACAAAATTCTGCAAAATCCCGCGAAATTGGGGGTTTACAAGTCGGTACACCCGGGTAGGATGACTGCAGCAATCACTTGCCACTTTCTCTCCGATTTCCCTTAACCGGGACCCCGGAAGACCTGAGCGGTACAGATCTGCTCTGGCCTCATGGTCAGAGTGTGTTGAAAGCTCCTCCGAAGTGGACCACGGCCCACGCAAGACTCGGAACTGACCCAGATCCTGCGGAACCTGCCCGTTGCGGCGGGCGGTTTCCGCAGTGCTCGAAGCGAAGATCCTGAGCACCTGCCAAGGTTGTTGCGTGCGGCGCATACCTCCGGCCCGTAGCTCGAACAGAACCATTCCATCGCCGAAGGATAGTCCATTGAAGATCGCTCACAAGCTCTCCATCTTTACCTCCCTGCTCGCCCTCACGGCCGTGCCCGCGTTCGCCAATCCCACCATTAACAGCCCCGGTAACGGCGCGACGGTTTCATCGCCATTTACTCTGTCCGCCGACGCCTCCACCTGCTCGTCTCAGCCGGTCTCCTCCATGGGCTACTCCTTCGACAGCAGCAGCGATACCACGATCATCAGCGGCACCTCCATCGATACCAAAGTTTCATCCTCCTCCGGTTCGCATACCCTGCATGTCAAGTCATGGGGCGACAAAGGCGCCTCCTGCGTCACCGATGTCACGGTGGACGTCAGCGGCGTCTCGGCCACCGGCGCACTCGATGTGCCTGCCGGCGCCTCCAGCGTCAGCAACATCGAGGTGCTCAGCAGCTGGGTTGGCGTTCATGATACCGGCACCAGCGGCTCTGCCAGCGGCTGGACCACCCTGGTGACCTCGCCCTCGCACAGCGGAAAGTCGCGCAAGTTCCAGGTCAGCTTCTCGAATAACGGAGGCGAGCGGTTCCACGTCTCCTTCGGCGACGACACCACGGCCACCAATTTCGTCTACGACGCCTGGGTCTATATCGGCGGAAGCGCCGCCCACCTCGCCAACATCGAGATGGACATGAACCAGGTAATTCCCAATGGCGACACCGTCATTTACGGATTTCAATGCGATGGCTGGAACGGCGTTTGGGACTATACCGAGAATGCCGGAAGTCCCACCCATCCGGTCGATAAATGGGTTTCGACCGGGCAGGCCTGCAATCCGCGCAGCTGGGGCGTGAATGCCTGGCACCATGTGCAGATTGCCTATTCGCGCACCAGCTCCGGCGTTGTTACTTACAAGACGGTGGCGCTCGATGGCAAAGAGCAGACCATTAACAAGACTCACGCTTCGGCCTGGGCCGCTGGCTGGGCTCCCACTCTGCTGACCAATTTCCAGATCGACGGAGACGGCACCGGATCCGCCACTGTGTATCTGGACTCCCTCACCGTCTCCCGCTGGTAGTTGCGCACCTGTGTCCACAAGACCCCGCTTCCTCAGGAGGCGGGGTCTTTCTTTACGCCTCACTCCGCCCGCAGAGCCTGGCTGGGATCGACCTCTGCCGCCCGGCTCGCGGGCATCCAGCTCGCCGCCAGCGTCACCAGCTCCAGCAGTCCCGCGGTCGCCGCCAGCGTCGAGGGATCCCATGGACTCAGCCCATAGAGCTGAGTGGCGATCAGCCGTCCCACCGCCAGCGCGGCGGCCAGCCCTCCGCCGATGCCCAGCGCGGTCATCCACACCGCTTCGCCCAACACCATGCGCATCACCTGCTCTTTACGCGCGCCCAGGGCCATCCGGATGCCGATCTCGTTCGTCCGCCGCGCCACCGAATACGCCATCAGCCCATAAACGCCGATGCAGGCCAGCACCAGCGCCAGCACGCCGAACCCGGTCGTGAGATTGGCGAAGATGCGCTCCGTCATCAGCAGCTCGTCAATCTGCTCCTGCTGCGTGCGGACATCCACCAGCGGGAGATTCCGGTCCACCGACTGCACCGCTTTGCGGAGCGACGGCGTGATGACCGCGCGTGCCGTCCGTGTGCGAACGGCAAATGACAAGCCCCAGTCGATCTCCGGCGCCTGCCGGTAATCCAGATAGAAGATCGGCGGAGGATCCTCGCGCAGGCTGCCGTAACGTGTGTCCGCACAGACGCCGACAATTCGATAGGTGAGCTTTTCGTTCTTCGCTCCCGAGGTGACGAAGCTCTTGCCGATCGGGTTTTCGTTGGGGAAATACTCCCGCACCAGTGCCTGATTCACTACCGCGACGCGCGGCGAGGTTTCGGTGTCAGTGGGCGCAAACGCCCGTCCCACCAGGATAGGGATGCGGAAGGTCGCAAAGTACGCGTCGCCCACCGTGGAGTTATCGACGGACGACTCCTTTCCCGGGGCGACCGGCGTGCCCACTGGCGTAAAGTCATCGTTCTCATAATTGTGCGCGAGCGGCGCCACGCTGGTGGGTGTCACGGACTCCACGCCAGGCACCGCAGCCAGACGTTCCGTGAGTTGCCAAAACAAGGCAACTTGCTTCGCACCGGAATACTCCGAGAGCGGCGGACGCATTTCAAAGAGGACGATGTTGCGGGGATCAAAACCAGGATCGACGTCGTTCAGGTTGATGAGCGTCCGCAGGAAAACGCCCGCCATGACCACCAGCAGCGTGGAGAGGGCCACCTGAAACCCGACCAGCGCGCGACCGCCGAACCCGCGTCGCCGCCTTGTGGTCGTGTGCGCGGCATCCTTGAGCGTGCTGCTCACCTGAGCGCGCGTCGCCTGCCACGCCGGGCCCATCCCAAACAGCAGGCCGGTGGCGATGGATAGCGCCGCATTGAATGCGAAGACGCCCCAGTTGAATGAACCCGGCAGAGCCGTCGGTGAGGGGGTGGGCCCGGAAAGCATCTGCAGCAGCGCATTACGGCCCAGATAACCCAGCAGCAGACCAGCCACGCCGCCGAATACCGAAAGCAGCAGGCTCTCGGTGAGCACCTGGCGCAGGATGCGCCCGCGCCCCGCGCCGAGAGCCAAGCGCACGCTCATTTCCTTCTGCCGCGCCGCAGAACGCGCCAGCAGCAGATTCGCCAGATTCGCGCAGGCCAGTAGCACCACCAGCCCCACCAGTCCCATCAGGACGAGCAGCGGCTGCTTCATTTGCCGGCTCGCCTCGTTCAGGCCGCGGCCGCCGTCGGTCAACGCCAGGCTCGGCACCGACTCATCGGGCTTCACCGTCATGGTCGCCCGCACCGCGGCCTGCAGAGATACGTTGAGAGCAGCCTGCGCCTGCGCTTCATTCACGCCCGGCTTCGTCCGCGCCATAATCTGCATCCACCAAACGCGATCGCTGGTCAGCAGGGAATCGGCATTGCGATAGGGAGAAACCAGAGGCTGCACTGCGAACGGCATAAAGATTTCCGGCGAGTTTTGCACGCCTTTCGCTCCGGTGAACCCCGGCGGATTCACCCCAACGATCGTCACGTTCACCAGGTTCACGAGGATGGTCTTCCCGATCACGTCCGGCGAGCGGTTGAACCGCCGCGTCCAATAGCCATTGCTGATGATCGCCACCGGCGAGGCGCCTGTTTTGTCGTCCGCAGGGCCGATCGCCCGCCCTAACTGCGGCTGCACTTCCATCTGTTGGTAGAAGTTGCCGCTTACCAGATCCGCCTGGAGGACCTCGGCTTCTCCTTGCGCGGTCACGTTCACCAGGCCGACGTTCTTGAACGCGAACAGGTCGGCCAGTTCATGATTCTCTTTGCGCAGCAGCTGATAAACGGGATACGAAAATGAGGTGCTGGTCACACCGCCGGACGCTTTGTCCCAGTCACCCCAGGTACTGTGCACGGCGCTCTTGCGACCGGAATGCCAGGAGAACAGCCGCAGCTCCCCTGGATGCGGAACGTGCAGCCGGTCCAGCAGCACCTGCTTGGCGATCGAGAAGATCGCAGTGTTCGCCCCAATCCCCAGCGCCAGCGATCCAATGGCGATCGCCGCGAAACCAGGACTCTTCCTCAGCATCCGCACGGCATACCCCACGTCGCGCCGCAGATTCTCAATGAGCGGCCAGCCCTCGCGCAGACGCACCGTCTCCTTCACCTGCGTCACGCCGCCGAACTGCCGCAGGGCAGCGCGCCAGGCCTCGTCCGCGTCCATCCCGCGCCGCTGATTCTCTTCCGCCGCCATCTCCAGATGCGAGCGCAGCTCGTCGTCGAGCTCGCGGTCCAGCGCGTGGCGCCGAAACATTGCCGCACACCGGCTGATGATCCCAGGGATTCCGCTCATGCTTCCTCCTTACTCCGCTCTCAGGGCTTCCACCGGATTCACCGAGGCTGCCTTCCACGCCGGCTGCAGCGTCGCCAGCACCACCGGCACCAGCAACACGCAAACCGATCCGGCATAGACCAGCGGGTCATTCGCCTTCACTCCGTACAGCTGACTCGCGATCAGCCGGGTCAGCGCCAGGGCGGCGGCGGTTCCACCTGCCAGACCCTCTGCTGCCGTGATCAAGGTCCGCCGCACAAACAGCAGCCCAATCTCCCTCCGCGACGCACCCAGCGCCATGCGCACCCCGATCTCCTGCGTCCGCTGCGCCACAAAGAATGCCACCACACCATAGATCCCCACGCACGCAAGAATCAGCGCGATGACCGCGAACCCGGCGACCACCGTCATGTTCATCCGCGGCTGCGCGGTAGCCTTGGCCAGGAGCTCGTCCATGGTGGCCACGTGCCCAATCGCCTGCACTGGATCCGCCGCGTGCACTGCGTCGCGCACCGCCGGGATCAGCTGCTCCGGCGGTACCTTCGACCTCACGATGAAATACCGTTGCACCACGCCATCCCGATCCGCGGGCCAGTAGACCTCCGGTCCCGGCGCCCCGGCAATGGAGCCCGCGGTCCCGCGCAGGTTCGCGAGCACGCCCACAATCTCATGCGGCTCATTGTTGACAATCAAATGACGCCCCAGCGGATTGCCACCCGGCAGATACTCCCGCACCAGCTCCCGGTTCACCAGAACCGGAACGTGCTGCATTCGCCCATCGCGCTCCGTGAACATCCTGCCGGCCAGCAATGGCACGCCCATCGCGGCTAGAAAATTCCCGCCAATGTTTCGGTCTTCCGCATTGATTTGCGGCTGGCTGGCGATGCGGGGCAGCCAGTCCGCGTCGAAATTACTGCGCAGGTGCCAGTCCACAGTCGGTGGCGCGTCGATCTGTCCCACCGCCGTCACCCCCGGCAGCCCTTCGAGCCGCTCCTGCACCTTGTCGAAGAAATTCGACACCACCGGCTCCTTCGTGTCCCAGGGCAACACAAGGGAAAACGTCAGGCGGTGGTCGGGCTGGTAGCCCAGCGGATTGTTGAGCAGATGCCACAACGATTCGGAGAGCAGTGACGCGCCGATGACCAGCATGAGCGACAAGCCCACCTGCACCGCGATCAGCACACTGCGCAGCGAATGGCCCGACCCGCCCATCCGCGCCTCGCCCTGCTTCAGCGTGGTATGCAGTTCCGCACGCCGGCCCTCGCGCGCGGGCGCGATGCCGAAGGCAATTCCGGTTGCTGTGGCTACCGAAAACGCGAAGGCCACCACCGGCCACTGCATTTCCACGGCGCCCGGCAGCCCAAGCCGCCCCGGCAGCTGCACGGCCACGCGATGGACCAGTCCCCAGGCGGCCAGCACTCCCAGGCCTCCGCCTGCCAGCGCCAGCAGCGTGCTCTCGGTAAAGAACTGCGCGACGATCCTCGACGCCGAAGCGCCGAGCGCCCGCCGCAGCGCTACCTCGCGCTGCCGCGCCGTGGCTCGCGACAACAGCAGATTCGCCACATTGATGCACGCGATCAGCAGCAGCAGACCCGACGCCAGCAGCAGCACCAGCAGCGCCGGCCCCATCGCCCCGTACCGGTTCTCCCGCAGTGTCTCGCTCGAAAACTGCCACATCCCGTCGCTGTCGGCATGCTCATGCCCCAGCTGCTCAGCCACGCGCGCCAGATCGCCCTGCGCCATGGCCTGCGTCACCCCCGGGCGCAGACGCCCGAAGACGTTGATGAATCGCGTCCCCTCGCCGCGGTACTTCATCCAGTCCGCTGGATCGAACTGTGCCGGATGCCACAGGTCGATGCCGCTGGGTACCTCCGCTCCCTCCGGCATCACTCCTGCAATGGTTCCGGTCTTGCCGCCCAGCGTCACCTGGCGTCCGATCACGCTGCGATCGCCGCCGAAGATCTTCTGCCACCCGGTATAGCTCAGCACGATCACCTGGGGCGCGTTCGGTCGATCGTCGTTCGCACCGAACGTGCGGCCCAGCATGGGCGCGATATCAAGTACTTTCCAGAATCCGGCGTTGGCGCCGGCCGCCTGCACCGCCACCGGCAGATGGGCGCCATCGATCAGCGTCGACTGGTCAAAGAAAAAGAAGCCCAGACTCGCGAAAGACTGATTCCGTCCCCGCAGATCGAAAAACCGCGGCACGCTCATCAGGCCGCCCGTCGAGGCGCCCTCCAACCGCGCATCGTGCAGCGCCAGTATGCGATTGGCCTGCGGGTAGGGAAGCGGCCGCAACAACGTCGAGTACACCAGTGTGAAGATCGTCGTCGTGGCCCCGACGCCCAGCGCCAGGGTCAGCGATACCACCGCGGTGAACCCCGGGCTCTTCCGCATCTGTCGCAGCGCATACCCCACATCCCGCCGCAGATTCTCAATCGCCGGCCAGCCCTCCCGCAGACGAACCGTCTCCCTCACCTGCGTCACGCCGCCGAACTGCCGCAGAGCAGCCCGCCGGGCCTCCTCTGCGTTCATCCCGCGCCGCCGGTTCTCCTCAGCCGCCATCTCCAGATGCGAGCGGAGCTCCTCGTCCAGCTCCCCATCGAGCACGCGCCTCCGAAACAACGCCGCACACCGGCTCACGATCATCCGCAGTCCGCCCACGCTCCCTCCCCCGTACCCTGTACCCTGATCTACGCCCTGAGAAATCGCGCCATCGTCGCCGCCACCCGCTCCCAGCTCTCGGTCTCTTTCTCGATCTGCTCCTTGCCCGTCCGGGTCAGCTCGTAGTACCGCGCCCGCCGGCCGTTTTCCGAAGTTCCCCACTCCGCGCGGATCCAGCCCCTCTGCCGCAGCCGCAGCAGCGCCGGATAAATCGTTCCCTGATTGAGGTGAAGCGCCTGTTCGCTGATCTGCTCGATCCGTCGCGCGATCCCATAGCCGTGCAGAGGCCCCATGGTCTCAAGCGTCTTCAGCACCATCAGATCGAGGGTCCCCTGCAAAACATCAGACTTTTCCTCACCCACCGACTGCCTCCTGTTGGATCTCTACAGATACTCCTCTCTCCGGTTGAATGTCAACAGGAAACCCTCGTGAACCCCGGCTTCTTTACCGCAAGACCACCGATTTGTCTGTCTCACTCTTGTCTCAGGCCACGAAAAAACGGCGAACGGCATAACTTGACAGCGCATCCAGCCTGCGCCGCGAACCGGTTTATGGATTCTTTATCCCCGTTTCCTGTAATCTGTTGATTGCCCAGCAAGGGTCGTTTGGAGGTGTAGTTCCCTTGGCAGAGGTTCGCGTTCAGGAAGGCGAGCCGCTTGAAAATGCATTGCGCCGGTTTAAGCGCAAGGTTCAGCAGGAAGACATTATTAAGGAAGTCAAACGTCATTCCTTCTACCTGAAGCCGGGCGAGAAACGCCGCGTGAAGGAAGCGCTGGCGAGAAAGCGGAATCGTAAGAAGGCTCGTAAAGAGCAGGATTAACCAACAGTTGTATCTTCGGGCCGGTCTGCACAGTTCCCCAGCTCCTCAAGCAGACCGTATTCCCAGGCCACCCGTTATGGGCGGCGCATGGGGTCCCCACCGGATTTGTCTGCGGTCCGGGAGGGGCGGTACACCAGGTTTTCCGAGTGCGCCCGGTTCGCGCGTTCGGAAGGGCAACTGGGACTCTCAGCCAGGACCTTCACGGTCCGGGCCGGGGCCAAAGGCCGGTCCGGTAGCGTCTCGCTCAACCGCCCCAGGGCGGATTTTCTCGGCCGTAGGCCGGGTTGTTGTTTCGCCGCATTTCAGCTGCGGCTGGGCAGTTGCCGAGAAGATCCGAACCGGTCCCTTGGAACCCGATGCTCGGGCTTCTCCGCAATCGCCCAATTGGGCCCCTATCCAAAACAGAGGTACCACGGTCTGCAGTTCGGCCGTGTCGCAGCAAGCCGGCGGGTCCCTCACGGGATCAGCCGAGGCGAACCGAATGCGCTGCACGAGCGAGCGCTGTACGGCGGGTGCTTCGGGCGAAGGCGAGGGAAGCGGATGGAGTTCGTCGACAAAATACTCAAATGTGCCGACTGTGGAACCGACTTCGTGTTCACGGCCGGTGAGCA
>JBAUZR010000447.1:0-4432 GCA_049585375.1 Acidobacteriaceae bacterium | reverse complement strand
TTCTTCGCGATCGACACCACCAGGCGCAGGTTTGCCTCAATCAGCTCCCGCTTCGCCTGCTCGGCGTCCATGTCCCCCTGGATCATCTCCCGCTGCGTGCGCTTCAGCTCGGCGATGATCACGCCTGCTTCTTCTTCCAGCTTCTCCAGGTCCGTCTTGCAGTTCTTCTGCTGCCGCCGGTATTCCTTCTTCAGTTCCTCGCTGCGGCTCTGCTCGTACTTCTGGTCCAGCGACCGGATCTGGCGCTCCAGCGTCCGCATCGCTTCGACGGTCTTGTTCACCTTGTCCAGCAGCCGCTTCCGCTCCTGGTTGGTGTACTTCAGCTCGCGCACAATCCGCGATACCAGCACCTTCTCGCGCGCGATACTCCACCGCAGCCGCCGATGGTCCCTGGGCTTCGCCTTCTGCGAAACCGTTGCCAGCTTCTCTTCCAGCTGCTGCGCCTTCTTCTGGTGCTTCACCAGCGTGTCGACTTTGGTCGCGGTCGCGCGCACTCGCGACTGCACCACTTCTTCCGTCAGCTCCTCATCGTCGAAGATGACGATTTCCTTGATGTTCCGCACGCCGCGCTTCAGGTCTTCGCCCAGCGCAACAATCTCGCGGATCACCACCGGCGACCGCGAAATTGCCTTCAGCACGCGCAACTGCCCGCGCTCGATCCGCCGCGCAATCTCCACTTCGCCTTCACGTGTCAGCAGCGGTACGGTGCCCATCTCGCGCAGATACATGCGCACCGGATCGTTGGTCTTTTCCAGCGTCCCAGGCGTCAGGTCCAGCTCGACGTCTTCGCCTTCTTCGGGTTCGAAGTCGTCGCGCTCGCCGCCCCCGATCTTCGGGCCGCCCTCGAGAATGTCTATGCCTTGTGTGCCGATCGTTGTGATCAGGTCGTCGAGATCGTCCGGCGAGTTCACGTCGCCCGGCAGCAGGTCATTGACCTCGTTGTAGGTCAGATAGCCCTTCTCTTTACCCGTATCGATCAGCTTCTGAATATCAGCTTCGTATTTGTCGTCTATCGCCAAGAAGATGGCTCCCCCGCGTGAATTTTCGGATCTGTCTCACCTGGAGTGGACGAGGTGCGGTCAGGGCCATAAGAGGCATATCCCGGCACGGCTCGGTGGCCGCCGGGTGAAGGGCGCACGTCTCCCCGGGACTGTAGAATACCACGAAAATCAGCTAACTCCGCCCAATTCTGGCATTTCGGGCCTTCTCAGGCCCCAACCGTCCCGTCCCGCAGGGCAAATCCTCTCCATTTAGATGTGGAAATCTCAAAATTGTTTCATCGCCCTCCGCCCGACCAGCCCACCGCTGACCGCTTCCCGCCCTCCCGCTGTACCCTGTATCCGAACCCCGCATGCCCACCGACTTCGCCCAATCTGTCAAGGAACAGACCGATATTGTCAAAGTCATCGGCGAATACGTCCGCCTCCGTAAGGCCGGCGCGCAAAACTACAGTGGCCTCTGCCCCTTCCACAAAGAAAAAACCCCCTCCTTCTCCGTCCACGCCGGACGCCAGTTCTACCACTGCTTCGGCTGCGGCCAGTCCGGTGATGTCTTCTCCTTTATCCAGAAGATCGAAAACGTTCCCTTCCCGGAAGCGGTCCGCACCGTCGCCCGCAAGTCCGGCATCCCCCTTCCCCAGCGCGAATTCACCTCTCCCGAAGAAGCCGCCGAGCACCGCCAGCGCGGCAAGCTTCTCGAGCTCCATGAGGTCGCCACCGCCTGGTTTGAAGAGCAGCTCCGCTCCCCCGAAGGCGCCTCGGCTCGCGAATACCTTACCGGTCGCGGCCTTTCCGCCGACGGCATCGCCAAATTCCGCATCGGCTTCGCCCCCGACAACTTCCACGCCCTCCGCCAGCGCCTCGAGCCCCTCGCCGACGCCGCAACGCTCCGCGCCTCCGGCCTGTTCTCCTGGAAAGACCAGGAAGACGGCTCCCCGGGCCCCATGTACGCCCGCTTCCGCAAGCGCGTCATGTTCCCCATCGCCAATGAAGGCGGCCGCATCATCGCCTTCACGGCCCGCACGCTGGGGTTGGGGGACTCGTCAACCGGCGAAAAAGCCGGTCCCAAATACCTCAACTCGCCCGAGACGCCGCTCTACTCCAAGAGCAACGTCCTCTTCAATCTCGATAAAGCCCGCCAGGCCATCCGCACTGACGGCGGCGTGGTCCTCGTCGAAGGCCAGATGGACTGTATCTCCGTCTTCCTCGCCGGCATCCCCAACGTCCTCGCCACCAGCGGCACTGCTTTCACCGAAGCCCAGGTCCGCCTGCTCAAGCGTTACGCCACCCGTGTCATCGTGAACTTCGATCCCGACACGGCCGGAGCCAACGCCGCAGAAAAATCCATCGCCCTCCTCGTAGAGGAGAATTTCGACGTCCGCGTCCTCACCCTCGAAGGTGGCCTCGACCCCGACCGCTACATCCGCGAACGCGGCGCTCGCGCCTACGTTGACGCCCTCCGCTCCGCGCCCTCGTTCCAGGACTACCTCATCGATCGCGCCCGCTCGCTCTTCCCTGGCCGCGACCCCAAATCCAAAACCGAAGCCCTCAACTTCCTCCTGCCGCACGTCCGCCGCATCCCCAGCCGCATTACCCGCGACGCCTTCGCCAACGACGCCGCCCAGGCCCTCGGCATTGACTCCGCTCTCGTTCGCGCCGAGCTCAAAGACGCCGCCGCCCGCCGCCGCGACTCCCTCGCCGTCCACGAAACCCCGCTCTCCCGCTCCGAGCAGATCCTCCTCCAGGCCTTCGCCGCGCCCCGCTCCGCTGAGTCTTACCTCGTCGCCGAAGGCGCGTGGCACCAACATGAGCACGAGTTCGCCGCCCTCCGTTCCGACGTCCGCACCATCATCGATCAGCTCCGCGCTCGCCCCGATGGCGCCGATGCCCTCGCCTGCCTCGCTTCAGAGGAACACCGCCGCCTGCTAGCCGCGCTCTTTCTTTCGATCCACGACGCTGAGCCCGAGCCCGATCACGTCGAAGAAGCGATCATCGCCCTCCGAATCACAGCGCTCGAACAGGAGCAGCGTCAACTCCGCGGAGCCATCGAACAGGCGGAACGCGCAGGAAATCTGGAAGAGGTTCTTCGGTTCAGTCGCGAAAACCAGGAAGTCACCCGCAAACTGCGTGAGCTGGACTGACATCCGCTCCGATCGCAGCCGAACCGGAAAAAGCTTCCGCTAAGCGTCCACCAGTGCCATGGAGGAAACCTCTCGCACGGGTGCCGCTCCCCACGACTCCTCGATCGCGCTCGCTCTCGCCAGCGCCGCCCGCACATTCGGCAGAATATTCTCCCGCCCCACTTCCTCCACGAAATCTGCCCGCCCCAGCAGCGCCGCCGGCTGATTTCTCGCCCCGCACAGCAGCAGCGTACGCCCGGAAAGCCGCAGTCGCTCGGCGAAGTTTTCCAGCGCGTAGAGTCCTGTCGCGTCCAGCGCCGTCATGTTCCGCAGACGGAGAATCACGATGGCCGGAAGGCCGCTTAGATCCTCGGTGGCCTCCTCCAGCCGCTGCGTCGCGCCAAACAGAAACGGCCCGTGGATCCGCAGGATCGCCACGCTCTCCGGGATCTCCTTGTCCTGCAGAATATGCGCCTCTCCTTCGCGCAGATACTCCTTCGTCACCCGTTCCACCGTCGTCGTTTCCGCGACCCGGTAGATGTACAGCAGCGCCGCCAGGCCCATCCCTACGCCCACCGCGACCGTCAAATCCGTCACCACGGTCAGTGCAAATGTCGCCGCCCATACCGCGATATCGGCCTTGCCCAGTTTCAGCACGTCGCCAATCTCCCGCCACTCTCCCATGTTCCACGCCACCACAAACAGCACCGCCGCCAGAGTCGCCAGGGGAATAAACCGCGCCAGCGGAGCCGCGACCAGCAGAATCGTCAGCAGCGTCAGTGCGTGCACAATCCCGGACACCGGCGTCAGCGCCCCCGAACGGATGTTCGTCGCCGTTCGCGCAATGGCTCCTGTTGCCGGAATCCCTCCAAACAGCGGCGAGGCCAGATTCGCCACCCCCTGTGCCACCAGTTCCACATTGCTGTTGTGCCGGTCCCCGGCCATCCCATCGGCCACCACCGCCGACAACAGGCTCTCGATCGCACCCAGCATCGCCACCGTCAGCGCCGGAGCCAGCAGCGGCACAATGTGCTCCGCATGCAGGTGCGGCAGCGTCAGCGGCGGAAACCCTCGCGGAATCCCGCCGAACTTCGTTCCCACCGTCTCCACCCGCAGATGCAGCAGCGCCGCCCCTGCCGTGCAGATCAGCACCGCCAGAATCGATCCCGGAATCCGCCGGTTCACCCGCGGCCACAGCACAATGATGGCCAGCGTCGCGCACGCAATCGCCACCGTCGGGCCATTCACGGTTCTAATATCCGCCGCCAGCAGCCTCATCCGCGGCAAAAAACTGCTCGGGACCGCTCCCGTCCT
>JBAUZR010000446.1:0-8108 GCA_049585375.1 Acidobacteriaceae bacterium | reverse complement strand
TCGCTCATGCGTGCGGCTCGTGGTTCCCCGACGATCCCAGCACCCGCTCAAAAATCGCATCCACATTGCCCAGTTGCCGGATCAGGTCAAACGTCCGCTCCAGCTTCTTCGCACTCAGCTTCCCGGTAATCGCCGGATCCGCCCCCACCAGCTCGCGAAACACCAGGTCGTTCTGCCACGCGTTCATCGCGTGCCCCTGCACCAGCCGGTAAGCCTCCTCCCGCTGCATCCCCGCCTCCGCCAGATCCAGCAGCAGCTGCCCGCTGAAGATCAGCCCCCCCGTCGAGTCCAGGTTTTTCTGCATTCGCGCCGGATACACCCGCAGCTTCTCAATTAAACCCGCCGTCTTCGCCAGCAGATAATCCGTCAAAATCGTCGAGTCCGGCAGAATCACCCGCTCCACCGACGAATGCGAAATATCCCGCTCATGCCACAGCGCCACATTCTCAAACGCCGCCTGCGCATTCGCCCGTACGACCCGCGCCAGCCCGCTGATCTGCTCCGCCGTGATCGGATTCCGCTTGTGCGGCATCGCCGACGAGCCCTTCTGCTTCTCCGAGAAAAACTCCTCCGCCTCCCGCACCTCAGTCCGCTGCAGATGCCGTACCTCGGTCGCAATCTTGTCCAGCGTCGCCGTAATCACCGCCAGCGTCGCCACGTAATACGCATGCCGGTCCCTCTGGATCACCTGCGTCGCGATCGGCGCCGGCTCGAGGCCGAGCCGCTCGCAGATCCGCTCCTCGTGCTCCGGGCTGATGTGTCCAAACGTCCCCACCGCGCCCGACAGCTTCCCGATCCGCATCTGTTCCGCTGCCGCCTCAAAGCGCACCTGGTTGCGCCGCATCTCCGCATACCAGTTCAGCAGCTTCAGACCAAATGTCGTCGGCTCTGCATGCATGCCGTGCGTCCGCCCCACCGTCGGCGTCATCTTGAACTCCAGCGCCCGCGTCCGCAGCACGTTCATCAGCCGGTCGATGTCCTCCCGGATGATCGCCGACGCCGCCTTCACCTGCAGCGCCTGCGCCGTGTCCACCACGTCGTTCGAGGTCAGCCCATAGTGCAGCCACCGCGCCTCAGCGCCCACCTTCTCCGCCACTGCCGTGGTAAAGGCGATCACGTCGTGCTTCACTTCAGCTTCAATCGCGTGGATCCGCTCCAGATCGAAGCCTCCCCGTTCGCGGATCGCTTTGGCCGCCTCGCGCGGCACAATCCCCTTCTCGGCCAGCACCTCGCTGGCCACCGTTTCCACCTCCAGCCACGCGCGGAACCGGCTTTCCTCGCTCCAGATCTGCCCCATCGCGGGTCGGGTATATCGCGGAATCAATGCGGAAGTCCCTCCGAAGAACTCCCCATTCTACCGTCGCAGCGGCTTTTCAGCGGCGCGCAACGCCCCATTGAAGCCCCGCCGCCTATCGCACCGCGTCCGCAGTCGCGCACGATACCGACCTGGCTCGCTTGCGCAGCTCCGCGATCGGCACTTTCCAGGTATGAAACCCAACCTGTTGAATGGCGGCGAGAGTCTCGTCGTGGGAACTGAGGCCGCCCAGTGGCGGATCCACCAGGTTCACCCGCCGCGTCCCGTCATCCGTCTGCTGAAAACGGGTGCGGGACTCCAGCGTCAGCTCACGATGCGAGCCCTTACCATGAGTAAGGAAAGCAAACGCGAATCCCTGGGTGTGCGTCGGAGTCGTGAAGTCGATCAGATACAAAGAAGAATCGTCGCCGGAACTCGATTGGCTCCCCGACTCGTACCCCAGTTCAACGGCATACGGGTTTTCCGGGGACAGCGCGAACCAGTCTCCATCCGCTGTGGCAAGACAGTGCCCGGCCTCCAGAACCGGATCCGGCACCAGCTCGTTGCTTTGCGCCTCAAGCGATGCGCCCAGGCACGCAAGAAGACAGACGGCGAAGAATCTCACTGGGCTACTCCGATGGCCGCCGGATCGCTCCGCAGCATCCCTGTCTAAGATAATAAGAAAGAAACGATAGTTGTGACACAAGGAGAAATATGCCGGACCTGATGACAATTGCCAGCTTTAACGAGCCCCTCGAAGCCGAAATGGCCAAACTACGCCTCGAATCGGCGGGCATTGACGTTTTCCTCTCCGGCGAAAACGCCCGCATCATGGAGCCCGGCCTCGGCCCCCTGCAGCTCCAGGTCCGCGCTGAAGACGAGGTCGACGCCCGCGCCATCCTTGCCGATCCCGGCGAGCCCGAGGCCCCCGAAGACGCCCAAATGTCGTAGCACGATATATCGTGCTACGATGAACGCATGATGTTCGCAGAAAACCCCGGTCTCGCCGCCATCGCCACCAACGGTCACAGGCAGCCCGCCTCCAAAGAACCGGCCCCGCTCACCCGTGCCCAGATGCGCCGCCTGGCGGAGTTTCGCTTTCAGCTCCGGAAGTTCCTCCACTTCAGCAGCCTCGCCGCCGGCGCCGCCGGCATCCGCGCTCAGCAGTATCAGCTCCTGCAGTGCGTCTGGGGCATGCCCGAAGAACTCGACCCCACCATCGCCAATGTCGCCGCCCGCATGCTCCTCAAGCACAACAGCGCCGTCGAACTGGTCGACCGCACCATCGAACAGGGCCTGCTCCGCCGCTGCCCCGATCCCACTGACCATCGCCGGATCCTGCTCCGCATGACCCCGCTCGGCGAAAAGCTCCTCGGCTCCCTCGCCGCCTGGCACTTGCGCGAACTCGAAGAAACAGGTCCGGAGCTCATCCGCTCCCTGCGCCGCGTTCTCCTCACGCCCCAGCAGGCAAACGGCGCCAACGGCCATCACGAAAAGGAGAGCCCGCGCGAAAAGCCAACGGCACGCCACGCATAGTTAGCTACGGGCTACAGGCGACCGGCTACAGGCTGCCCCCGCTGTCTCTCAAAACCAAAGCTGGTTCCGCGCTCCGCCGGCCGCTGCCACCTTCAGGTCGGCCTCTTTCTCCCCGAGCGCCGGAGCATACTGGTCGTCCTGGTGCTCCGTCTCCCCGTACGCCTCGCGCGTGATCTCCACAACCCCCCGGATCACCGCCACCCCAACGATGGCTACCGCCAGCGTCATCGAGAGCGATCCGTA
Source organism: Acidobacteriaceae bacterium (assembly GCA_049585375.1). Taxonomy (GTDB): domain Bacteria; phylum Acidobacteriota; class Terriglobia; order Terriglobales; family Acidobacteriaceae; genus Palsa-343. The sequence continues at coordinate 5,035 of JBAUZR010000446.1, read as the reverse complement.
CAGCCGCAGATCCGGCCACGGACCGTTGTGCAGAAATTGTCTGCCCAGAAACGCGCAGGCGAATTGCCCAATCGCCGCCGGTGTCGGAAAATGCACCGCCAGAACGCTCGCCGGCAGCACCGAGAAGACAATCAGCGCCAGCGCCGGCTCGTGCCACGCACCGCGCCCATACCCTGCCAGCAGCAGCATCCCAAAAGCGCAGTCAATTCCGGCCAGACAGATCTGCAGCACCCGCAGCGCCATGCTGCTTCCCCCTGGGAAAAGCGCCGCATTGTACGCAGTCGTTTCTGCGCGCGGCGCCTTTCCAGCGGAAGAAAACGGCGGACGTAATCCCCGTTTCCCCTCCGTTCCCATTCTGGAATGTCTTTTCCAACCCGACTCTCCAACCAAAGTTGTACTCAAAATGCAATCTTTCGCCCGAAGCGCTCCCGCCCCACCCGGCCTATTCTGTCTCTGTTAGCAGAAATAACCTCCCTGAATCCCCGGCGCATGGGAAAAGCGACCGGGGATTTTTTCTGCCCAGCGACCCTTCCGAATTTCTCCTCCGCCCGCATCCTGATCCCCCACTCCCCTCGCCATCCCCCTCGGCAGGTGTTCATTTCCGCACTGCATTGTTCGTCTGTGGACAGCAGCCGCGCCGCCACTCCAGACGAACCTCACCCCACTCAGCCACTTACCCGCACAACCGCGGTCCTCTCGGGCGGCGATTGGCGTGCATCTCCATCCGGGTTGCCAGCGTTCTCCCGGGAGGAGCACATGCGCTCACTGATCCTGGATTTGCGTTATGCGTTGCGTCAGCTCTTTGGGAACCCCGGCTTCACGGCAACGGCTTTGTTATCCCTCGCCTGCGGCATCGCGGCGACCACCGCGGTCTTCAGCGTCGTCTGGGCCGTCGTCGTCCAGCCGTATCCCTACGCCAATTCCGATCGCATGGCCCACCTGGCCCTCGGTGACTTGACCGCTTCCGGCCAATACCGTGGATTTGCCATCACTGTTCCGCAATGGCAGCAGCTTCGCACCGTTCCCGCCATCGAAGATTCGATCCTGACCCGGCAGACCAATCTCACCGTTACCGGCGAAGATCTCCCCGAAGACGTCCAGACCTGCCTCATGACCTCCAACGCCTTCCGGTTTTTCGGCGTCCCCGCCGCCTTGGGCCGCGGCTTGCAGCCCTCCGACGCGATCGGCACTCAGGAGCCGCAGCCCGTCGTCGTCCTTGGCTACGCATTTTGGCAGCGCCACTATCAGGGCAATCCAGCCGTCCTTGGAAAGACGATCGAGCTGTCGCGGAAGCCCTACGCCATCGTCGGAGTCGCGGCGCGCCGCTTCACCTGGGCCGACGCCGATGTTTATCTGCCCATGCAGATGAACGCCGGCACCGATCCCAACATCGTCGAAATCCGCCTCCGCCCCGGCATTTCTCACAAAATCGCTGCCGAGCAGATGCAGCCCCTCATCCGCGAGTTCGAGCGCCAGGACCCTCTGTACTTCCCTTCCAATCCTGGCCCGCTCCACGTCATCGGCCTGAACGAGCAGTTTATGAAAGCCCTCGGGCCCACGTTAGCCATTCTCTTCGGCGCCGTCGCCCTTCTCCTCGCCATCGGATGCGCCAATGTTTCCATTCTTCTGCTGGCGCGCGGAACCGCCCGCCAGCACGAGTTCGCCCTCCGTGCCGCCATCGGCGCTTCCCGCTCTCGCATCGTCCGCCAGTTGTTGACCGAATCGCTGCTGCTCTCGCTCACCGGCGCCTCTCTCGGAGCCGCCCTCAGCTACTATCTGGTGTCCCTCATCCGCAGCCTGCTGCCCGAATATGCCTTCCCGCATGAAGCTGCCATTCAAATCAGCCTTCCCGCGCTCACCTTTTGCGTCATCGTCGCCTTAGCCACCGGCATTCTGTTTGGCCTCTCACCCGCCCTTCGCCTCTCACGGCCCGATGTGCGCGACGCCATGCAGGTGGGCTCTCGCCGCGTCGCCGGAAGCATCGGGGGCCGCACCACCCACCATCTCCTCATCGGCACGCAGATCGCCTTTACCCTGGTGCTGCTCACCACCTCGATGATTGCCATCGGCGCCTTCCTTCGACTCGCCCGCACACCCCTCGGCTATAACCCACACAACGTCATGTCGGTCGGTATCCCGCTGCGGATCGATACCTACACCAGCCTCGAGAAGCGTACCGCTCTCATTGAGGCGCTGCGTGATAAAGTCGCGACCGTCCGCGGAGTGCAGGCGGTCGCCGTTTCCACGAACGCCACCCCGCCCAACAACGGCTTTTCCACCCAGGTCGAGATTCCGGGAGCCTCCGGAAGCACCCAGCAGCTCGTCCGGGTCAATCTGGTCAGTCCGGATTATTTCAACCTGCTCCGGATCCCGCTTGCGCAGGGCCGCCTCTGGACCGAATCGGAGAATCACAATGACGCGAAGCTTTGCGTCGTCAACCGCGCATTCGCGCGCCATTATTTCCCGCATTCCGATCCCATCGGCCACTCACTCCGCGCTCCGCAGATGTTCGTTGCCCATCCCCCGCAGGTCGTCACCGCTCCCGCCTCTGATGGCTCTCTGCTGATCGTTGGCATCGTCGCCGACAAGCTCGATCAGGGCCTCGGCAAGTCGGTCGACCCCGAAGTCTTCGTTCCCTTCACCCTCGGAATCGGAGAATATACGCAACTCCTCGTACGCACCCAGGGTCCGCCCCTCGCTTTGCTCCACCAGATCGGAGTGAGCGTCGCTTCGGTTGACCGCGATCAGCAGGTGGCCGGCGATGTCCGTGATCTTGAGCACTGGATCACCACACAACAGGAATACGCACAGGGCCAGCTCATCTCCTGGCTCTTCGGCGCCTTTGCCGCCCTGGCCCTCCTGCTCGCAGCTGTCGGACTTTACAGCGTCGTCTCCTGCACCGTGGCGCAGCGCACCAACGAGTTCGGAATCCGTATGGCGCTCGGCGCAAAACGGGCGGACGTGTTGCGCCTCGTCATCCAGTCCTCGGCCATCAGCGTCGGCGTCGGTGCCCTGATTGGAGTCGCCGCCTCACTCGCTGCTGGCCGCGCACTCTCTCACATCGTCACCAACGGTCAGGCCAACAACCTGCCGCCGCTCCTGCTGGGAATGCTCGTTCTAGCCCTGTCAGCCCTGATCGCCAGCATCATCCCCGCCCAGCGCGCCACCCGCATCGAACCGCTGGAAGCCCTGCGCTACGAATAGCGCCAATTTCGCTGCCCGCTGCACGCTATACGCTGCCCGCCCATCGCTGTCCGCTGTCCGCTATCCGCTGTCCGCTATCCGCTATCCGCTGTCCGCTGTCCGCCTTTTCGCTATCCGCTATACGCTATCCGCTATCCGCTATCCGCTGTCCGCTGTCCGCTGCCCGCTGCACGCTATACGCTGTCCGCTGTCCGCTATCCGCTGTCCGCCTTTTCGCTGTCCGCTGTCCGCTATCCGCTGTCCGCTGTCTTTCAATTCGCCGCCTGCTCCTGCACCGGCTGCGGCATCGGCGTGATGATCCCCAGTTGCTCGTACACCGGCCGCATCTCTTTCCGAATCGCCGGCAGCCGCGTCCAGAACCAGATGCCGCCCGCGATGCAGCACGACCCCGTGAACATCACCGTTCGCGGCGCCCCGATCCAGTGCGCCATCGACCCCGCCAGCAGGCTCCCCCACGGCGCCATTCCCACAAACGCCGCGGTGTAGTAGCTCATCACCCGCCCGCGCTTGTCCTCCGGCACCAGCGTTTGAATGATCGTGTTGCTCGCCGTCATTCCCTGCAGCATGCCGAACCCGGTAAACAGCATCAGCACCAGCGACAGCGGCAGCCACCGCGAAAATCCAAACGCCACCAGCCCCGCGCCAAAGATCGCCGCTGAGATGGGGATCATCCGCGTCAGCCCCCGCACGCTCCGCCGCAGCACCAGCGAAAACGCCGAGACCAGCGCCCCCGCGCCCGCCGCCCCCATCAGAAACCCCAGCGTATGCGCTCCGCCGTGCAGTACCTGCGCAGCGAAAATCGGCATCAGCACCATGTAGGGCATCCCCATCAGGCTCACCACCGCAAACAGAATCAGAATCGTCCGCACCGGCGTAAAGCTCGATACGTACGACCACCCCTCCTGCATCTGCTTGAACATTCCCGCCGCCGCCCGCCGCACCGCCATCACAGGCACCCGCATCAGCAGCAGTGAAATAATCACGGCGATGTAACTGATGCCGTCGATCAGGAAGCACCACCCCTCGCTGCTCGCCGCAATCACCAGCCCCGCCAGCGACGGCCCCACCAGCCGCGCCACATTCACCATCGACGAGTTGATCGCGATCGCGTTGGACAGATCGCTTCGGTCCTCCACCATCTGGACCATGAACGCCTGCCGCCCCGGCATGTCGAACGCGTTGATCATCCCCTGGAACACGCTCAGCACCAGCACTTCCGCGATCGTGATCCGATGGCTCAGCGTCAGCCAAGCCAGCGCCAGCGACTGCACCATCGCGAGCGTCTGCGTCCAGATCAGCACCTGCCGCCGGTTCGCCCGGTCCACGATCACCCCGGCAAACGGCGCCAGCACAAACGTGGGAATCTGTCCGACGAAGCTCACCGTCCCCAGCAGCAGCGCCGAATGCGTCAGCCGATACACCAGCCACGCCGTGGCAATCCGGGTCATCCACGTGCCAACCAGAGAAATCGTCTGCCCGCCAAAGAACAGCCGGAAATTCCGATGCCGCAACGCCCGCCACGCGTGCGAGTACCCGCCCGCCGCCGCTGCCGGACTCCGTCCGTTCTCTGGTTGTGCCGAGTCTCCCGCCATCCCGATGAGTATGCTTCTCCCGCGCGCCTCTTGGTGGCCGAACGCCGTTCGCTGACCGCTTGTCCCGCGGCCTGTACCCCGCGCCCTGTCCGCTACACGCTGTCCGCTATCCGCTGTCCGCTGTCCGCTATCCGCTACGCCGTCAGATTCTTCCTCAAAAACTCCAGCGACCGCTCCCGCGCCAGCTTCGCCGCCTCCGGGTTATAGCTCGCCCGATCCGTGGTGTTAAACCCGTGCCC
>JBAUZR010000445.1:0-12008 GCA_049585375.1 Acidobacteriaceae bacterium | reverse complement strand
GTATACGTTCCCGGAGCACACCAGGTCCCCATCCAGCCGGAAGACCGCGAACGTATCGACCGCGCCGCCGCCAAACTGCACCTTCGTCCCAAACAGATTGCTCGTCCGCGTCACCGAACCTCCGGACTCCAGCGCCTTCACCCACAGCAGGTGCTGCCAGGTCTTGTTGGCCGCCGCCGCCGGATCGTCGCTGATGCTCAGCTTCCGAGCCACCGCGTCCGCCGCCAGCACAGCGGCCAAGTGAGGTTCGCTGGCGGCCACCGGCCCCGTTCCACTGCCGCCGCCCGATCCGCTGCCGCCCGCCGGCTTCTGCTCCGGCGGAGGACTCGCCATCGCCGCTGTAAGGAATTGCTTGATCTCGTCGCTCACGCTCGCAACGTCATCCCCTTTTAACTTCAGACACCCGTCGTATGCCGTGATCAGCTCGTTCATGTTCTGCAGATAGGGCGAATGCGATGGATCCGGGCTCGAGAGCCCATTCGGACTGTACAGCTCCGGGATCAGCACCTGAATCCCCAGCGCTCGCAGCTGCCGCGCCACTTCATTCATCAGCGCCGGATCGTGCACCGTGCCCACTACTGAGCTCACCGACTGGTTGCTGCTGAACATCCCCATCACCGCGCCTGCGCCCCCGATCATCTGCCCGGGCGCGGTGGATTTCAATAATCCCAGAACGGTGCTGCCCAGCCCCCTGCTGCTCGCCCCGCCTTCTGAAGGCTGCGCGCCCTCCTCTTTGCCCTTCGGCGCTCCCACGCAGACAGCCGCCGCCCGCGAGCGAAGGCTGTCCATGGCGGCCATATCGGCTCGCCAGATCTGAAAATCCTGCACCAGCGTGCTCCCCCCCGAGATCAGCACAATGCCCTGCGGCGCCTGGCCCTCGCTGCTCACCACGCAGGGAACGTGCGAACCCTGCGGCGCGTCCTGCACCCCGCCCCCATACAGCGAGCGCGCAATATCGCAGGCGATCGCTTCGCTGTTCTGCTCCACAGCCCTGTAGGTGAACATCTCCGTCTCAATCGAAAAGCCAGGCGCGTTCGAGCTGTCGCTGCTGCTGCCCGCCGAAGACGAACCGGAACCTCCGCTGCTGCTTTTTTGCCCGAATGCTGAGAGACAGCAAAGCCACAACGCCCCGGCCAGTGCGATGCGCGACGAGATCACCATGGGAAATCCTCCCGTGACAGTTACAATTTCTCCCGGCGTGGAGACACCGATTCGCCTCAGCCTTCCAATCGCCGAAATGCAGCCGCAACCTGCCGACCCTGCTTCCAGCGCTGTGTCTCTGCCGCGAATATCCCACTGTGCGACCCAGGCCGCCTCCACTTCTGAGGCAGAACCGGCAGACACTTCACCAACCTGTGTGTCGTTTTTCTGCGCGATGTTCCTGGGGAAAGACCGCGCGAATGTGTGGGGGAGCCCCGAGTGTACCCCATTTTCAACCGGCTCCGCAGCCATTTTTCCCGGCAGTCTGCCACCATTCCAGCGGTGTCATTCGCCGGAAAATCCCCGTCCCGCGGCACTTTCAGCCTCTTTGCCCTGGCAGGTGAATGCCTGACGATTATCATGGCCAGCATGCTGCCGCGCGCTTTTCTCCTGGCCTTGCTGCTCGTCGCATCGTTTCTCGCCGCACCGGCCGCCTCCGCCCAGGCCAGCTCCCTTTGTCCGTTCTTCAACAACGTCCTCGCGCAGCACGGCGTTATCGGCGGAGCTGTCGCCGTTGTCCAGCAGGACGCCCCGCAAACCTGCTTCTACGGCCACGCCCGGCAAGGCACCCAGCAGTCCATTGACGACGCCACCTCCTACAACTGGGCCTCCATCACCAAGACCATGACCGCCATCGCCATCCTGCAGCTCCGCGACCGCAGCCGCCTCTCCCTCGACGATCCCGCCGTCCGCTACATCCCCGAGCTCCGCCAGGTCCACGACGCCTTTGGTCCCATCGATGCCGTCACCATCCGCACCCTCCTCACCCACAGCGCCGGCTTCCGCAATCCCACCTGGCCCTGGGACTGCGACGACTCCGCCAATTGCGACTGGCAGCCCTTCGAGCCCACCCGCTGGTCGCAGATCTTGGCCATGATGCCCTATACGCACGTCGCCTTCGCGCCCGGCTCCCGCTGGAGCTACTCCAACCTCGGCTATGTCTTCCTCGGCCAGATCATCGAGCGCCTCTCCGGCGACGACTTCGAGGTCTACATCACCAAAAACATCCTCATGCCCCTCGGCATGACCCGGAGCTACTTCGACGTGTCCCCGTACTTCCTCGAATCGCACGTCTCCGCCAGCTACCTCCGCGCCGGCGACAAGCTCACCGAGCAGCCCTTCAACTTCGATACCGGCATCACCACCTCCAACAGCGGCCTCAAAGCGCCGGTCACGGACATGGCGAAGTACGCCCGCTTCCTCCTCGGCGATCCCGGAAATCCTCTCTACGAAATTGTCTTGAAGCGCAGTTCCCTGGAAGAAGCCTGGAAAGGCGTGCTCCCCGTCGCCGATCCCGGCCAGCCCGCGACTCCTTACACAACCGGCGCACCGCACATGGGCCTCGGCTTCTTCACAACCACCATCGACGGCCACCGTTACGTCTACCACGACGGCGATCAGGGCGGCTTCTCCTCTGAGCTGATCCTCGATCCCGAGCGACACGCCGCCGCCATTCTCGTCGTCAACACCACGGACACCGGCGCGCCGCCGCCCACACCCGCCACCCACGCCGAGTCGAACACCGAGCCCAACCCACAGACCGACCTGCGCCTCACCCTCCGCCGCTATCTCCTCGACCACGTCTTCCCGCAATGAAGTGGAAAGAACCGTGTGCCCCGAATGGAAAGGAACCGGTGCCCCGAATTGAAAAGAGTTGGGTGCCCCATCCTTGTCCGCGCCCGCCGTTGGCGCGGACAGGGTGGGAGCCGCACCGAGGTCCATCGAGGATGGCCCCGCAACCGCGGAGCCGAATCGGTGCGCTTTTGTATCAGGGCATGACTTCAGTCGTGCCGATACAGCCGCAGGAAAGATTCCGGGCTTCAGCCCGTGGAAATGCACTCGCCACAAGAAACGTGCCTTCAGGCCCGGGCCATCCCCGAAACTTCTCCTGATGCCGGTTTCGGCGATGCGATACTGCCGTTTCGGCGCTAACCGGTTCTTAGCGGCCCGTCTCCCGCTCCCGCAGAATCTCCCCCACCGCCGCCACCGCCCGCTCCAGCTCCGCATCCGTCGTATAAAAGTGCGGAGACATCCGCACGCCGGCCCCTGGCCGCCAATCCACCACGACGTCGCGTTTCAGCAATTCCCTGCACACTTCCTGCGAATGCGGCATGTCGATCGACACCGTACCGCCGCGCCTCTCCGGATCGCGCGGCGAGTTCACCCGCCAGCCGTGCTCATCGGCCAGTGCAATTAATCGCGCCGTTTGCCTCTTCGACTTCTCGCGAATCCGCTCCACGCCCACTTCCGCAATGATCCGCAGCCCGGGCCGCGCCGCCTCCAGCGCCGGAATATTGGAAGTCCCGTTCATGAACCGGTACGGAGGATCGGTATAGCGGATCGGCCCAACCTCGAAACCCATCGAGTTCTGATGGGCAAACCAGCCCGTGAACTTTGGCTCCAGCCTGGCGCCCAGGTCCGGACGCACGTACAAATAGCCCACGCCCGGTCCGCCGCAAAGCCACTTCAAAACTCCGCCGCAGGCAAAATCGACGTCGAGAGCCTGCACATCCACAGGCACGTTTCCCAGCGACTGGAATGTATCCAGCACCACATGTGCCCCCACCCGATGCGCCTTCTCCACAATCGCCTTCGCATCCTGGATATAAGAACTGCGGAAGATGACATGCGAAATCGGCACCAGCAGCGTCGTCTCGTCAATGGCGTCGAGCATTCGCTCGATCGGCACCGTGACCCCGTCGTCAGTCTTCACCATGGCGACTTGTGCCCCGTACGCCCGCTGCGCCTCCCAGAAGTACATCACCGAGGGAAAGTTCAGATCCGAATAAACAACCTTGTTGCGTCGACCCGAGAAATCGAAGCAGGAAGCCACCACAGCCTGGCACGTGGTCACGTTGGGATGCGTCGACACCGTGCCCTGGGGCGCATGCATGAGCCCGCCAATTTCCGCGCCCACCTCCGCCGCCAGCATCCACCAGCGTTCTTCCCAGGCGCGCACTCCGCGCGTCGCCCACGCATCGGCGTAGCCCTTCATCGCGTCATACACCCCGCGCGGCATGGCGCCCAGCGAGTTGCTGATCAGGTAGGTGGTGCTTTCGAGGATCGGAAACTCGGATCGATAGCGAAGCAGTTCGTCGTTGATTTCTCGCGTCATGGAGATTTTGTACCGTTGTCCTTTGCCTGCGGGCTCCAGCGCTTGCGCATAACAAGATAGGCCAGACTCAGCAGCGCCAGATAGGGCAGGCCGCTCACAATCGTGATCCTCGACTGCGGAACCCACCAGGTTGAGATGACGGCCAGCAGAATTCCAGTCAGGCCAATCGCGGACAGCACCGCACCGCCTGGCGCGCGCATCGGCAGGGCGGCGACATCCGCGGGGGACAGTCGCCGCCGGAATGCAATGTGAGCGGCCAGCCCCACGCACCAGGCCAGCATTCCCCCGGACAGCGAGGCCCCAATCAGCCACAGAAAGGCGGATCGCGGCGCCCAATGCTCCGAGATCAGCGCCATGGGTACGCCGATTCCCGAAACCAGCAGCGCCAGCTGCGGCGAACCGGAAGCGTTCAGGCGTCCCAGTGACGGGGCAGCATGGCCGCTGCGCGCCAGTGAAAATAACATGCGGCTGGCGGCGTAAAGGCTGGCGTTGGCGCCGGAAAGCGCCGCGGTGAGCACTACAAAGTTCATAACAGTGGAGGCCGCCGGAATTCCAGCAACGACAAAAACACTCACAAACGGGCTTTGCGTCACTCCGGCTCGATTCCAGGGCAGGAATCCCACCAGCACCACCGTTGCGCCGACGTAGACGAACGTCAGCAGCGCAAACATGATCTTTGTCGCGCGCGCAATCTCCCGCGTCCCCCGCGCCTCTCCCGATGAAATCGACACCATCTCCAGGCCAAGGAAACTGAACAGGGCGAAGGAGACAGCCAGCAGCGGCGAAAACGGGCCGGTCGGAAAGAACCCGCCGTGGGCCACGTATTGCGGCGTTGCCCGGCCGCCCACCAGCAATCCAGCTCCAACCACCACAAACACCACGATGGTCACCACCTTCACCATCGCGAACCAGAATTCAAAGCTCCCGTAGTCCCCCACCGGGCGCAAATTGATCAGCAGCAGCAGCGCCGAATAAACAACAATCCAAACAATCCCCGGAACACGCGGGAACCAATATTGCGAGTAGGTCGCAGCTGCCACCAGCTCCCCGCCCACCGCGGCGGCCAGCGCGAACCAATATCCGTAGCGCGCCACGAAACCCGCCCAGGAATTCAGATAGAGCTCGGCGTACAGCCCAAACGAGCCCGCTCCGGGGTGTGCGCTGGAAAGCTCTCCCAATGCGTTGGTCACCGTCCAGGCGAGGAACGCGGCGATCAGATAAGTCAGGATCAGAGCAGGCCCGGCAATCTGGATTGCCGCACCCGACCCGAGCAGAAGCCCGGTCCCGATCGACCCGCCCACACCCACCATCGCCATCTGAGGCGCGCTCAGCTGGTGGAGCAGCCCCTTCTCCTCATCGGCGTGCTGCTGGATGGGCATCGCGCACTTATATCAGACAGACTCGCATCGCCCAAGCGGTTTCCCAACCCTGTCCACGCCCGCTGTTGGCGAGGGCAAGCCTGGAGTTGCCCATTACCTCCGTACTGTCCAGACCGATGATTCTTCTTGCGCCCGCGATTTAAAACCGCCAAACTCACAACTGGAAAGCTCTGTCCGATCCGGTTTTCGAACCGAACGAACAGGGCTTTTGCTTTGCTGCACAAAAGTCCCGGCCCAGGCCGAGGGACTCAACGCGCTAAGCTCTTTGAAAATTTGCCGAGGCAGGAATCGCGGAAGCCACAGCCGGCACTGCAGTCCAGGCCACGAGGCTTCTCCGAATACGCTCCAATCAGGTAGCTCAGGCCATGGGGCTCAACGGCCAAAGGAGCAAATTCCTGATTCGCCAGCCTTTAGGCCCAAATGGGGATGGTCGAAAAAAACGCGCTACCGGAGATGTTACTCCCGCCGCTCCTGCAGAAAGTCCGGCGCTACCGGATTCTCGTACAGCGAGTAGTCCCGAGTCACCACCGTCAGCCCGCCTGGAGTCACAAAGTAGTTCTTCCGGTCCTCGGTCGGGTCGTAGCCAATCACCGTCCCCTCCGGTAAATGCACGTCCCGGTCGATAATCGCCCGCTTGATCCGGCAGTGCCGCCCAATGTTCACATGGGTGAAGACGATGCTGGAGTCCACTTCGGAGTAGGAATTCACCCGCACATCCTGCGACAGCACACTGTTCCGCACCACGGCTCCGGAGACAATACACCCACCGGACACGATTGAGTTCGTCGCCATGCCGGTTCGCCCCGGCTCCCCAAAAACGAACTTGGCCGGCGGATACTGCCGCACCCGCGTTCGAATCGGCCAGCTGTTGTCGTACAGGTTGAAAATCGGCGATACCGAGGCCACGTCCATGTTGGCGTCAAAATAGGCTTCCAGAGTACCCACGTCCCGCCAGTACAGCGCTTCCTTCCGGTTTTCGTCCACGAAGTTGTAGGCGTACATCTTGTACTTGCCCAGAATCGCCGGCAGAATGTTGTGCCCGAAGTCGTGCTGCGAATCCGGATCCTCAGCGTCCCGAATCAGCGCCGGCAGCAGCACGTCGGTGTTAAAGATATAGATGCCCATCGAGGCATCGACCATATTCGGATTGAACGGCGACCGCACATCCGTCTGCTTCGGCTTCTCAAGAAACCCGGTAACCTCGCCGTTGCGGGCCACCTCCACCACGCCAAAACGAGCCACGTCCTGCGGCTCAATCGGCAGCGTGGCAATGGTCACATCGGCGCCCGAATCTCTGTGCTGCCGCAGCATCTTGCCGTAGTTCATCTTGTAGATGTGGTCGCCGCCAAGAATCAGCACATACCGGGGCTGCTCCGATCCGATCGAGTAGATGTTCTGGTAGACGGCATCGGCGGTGCCCATATACCAGTTCGAGCTCACCCGCTGCATGGGAGGCAGAATCTCGATGAACTCGCCCAGCTCCTGCGCCACCACACTGGTCCATCCCTCACGGATGTGCCGGTTCAGCGAAAGAGCTTTGTATTGGGTGAGGATGTAGACACGGCGCAGATCGGAGTTGATGCAGTTGGAGAGGGTGATGTCGATGATGCGGTACTGTCCCCCGAACGGTACCGCCGGTTTGGCTCGGTCCCGCGTCAGCGGAAACAGCCGTTCACCCGCGCCGCCCGCCAAAAGTACGCCAAGCGTGTCCTTCATCGGCATGTTCGCCTCTCACCGCTGCTGATTGGCTCCCTGGCGCGATCTTTCCTGCGGCCGGAATCCCCGGCGCTCCCGTCTTGCCGCATCGGCCTCGGGAGCGAAGGCCAGATATATCACAAGTTTGCCGAATTGTGCGCCCGGCAGCGAACTCAGGAATCTTCCGGTTCCCCGGAATCACCCGTCACGGCGATTCGCAGAGATTTCAGGAAATGCAGGTCCTGCGCCGTGAAGGTCCCTTCCTCCTCCGGCTCGGGACTGCTCTGGCCGGATTCCAGCGCACCCGCCGGCTGCTCCTCCACCTCGTTCAGCCCGATGGTCGCCTCCAGCATCAGCAGAACCTCGAAGCCCTGCCGGCGAATGTCGGCCACCACGCCCGCGATCTGCGGGGACTCGGACACACTCTCGTGAATGGCCTCGCCCAGTTGCTGGACCAGCTTACGGAGTTTTTGATTCAAGTGAGACCTCGATTTCCCGGCATGCGGCGTGGGCTCGCAACATCCGACTCTTTTACCTTATCTTCTGATGTTCCCGCGCGGCAATGCGCAGCCGCAATGGGACCACTGGAGCGCTGCTAGAATTTTTTCATGCAGCCGAATCGCCTTGGCCGGCTTCTGGGAGTCGGCACGCGGGTCGCAGCCGGTAAACTGCGGGACGGCACCGCGGGGGCCGTCGCGGCAGCCCAGCGTTCCGCTGCCAGCCAGTCGGCAACGGCCTCCGCAACCACATCGGCCCCTTCCAGCCCTCAACCATCCGCTCGCATGGCCGATTATGGCGAAGGCAGCCGCCGACTGGCCCGGGGCGCCGGGCGTTTTGGATCGGCGCTGGTGCGACCCTTCGCGCATGCTACCGGCGTGCTGACCCTCCAGATCAGCGGCGTCTTCTTTGCGCTGTTCACCGTCTTTTTCTCGGTGCATGCCTGGCAGGCTTTCAAGGTGACCGGAGCGCACGACCGGCGAGTGCTCGTCTATGCGGCTTTTGCCTTGCTCTTCGCCTGGTTTACCGCTACGTCTTTCTGGCGAGCGCGGACAAAGCAAAGGCGTGGCTAGAGCACGCATTGGCCGTTGTCGCTTACAATGACCGGTTCCAGCGCCCGGTTGCAATGTCAGGTCCAGCCCATTCAAAAGCGTTGTACAGCGCCGCGGATCTGGCGGCATTTGACGCCGAGGGCGATCTCGGTTTTCCCGGGCAGTTTCCTTTCACCCGCGGTATTCAGCCCACCATGTACCGCGGCCGGCTCTGGACCATGCGCCAGTACGCGGGCATGGGCGACGCGGAAGAAAGCAACCGGCGTTACCGGTTCCTGCTGGAGCAGGGAACCGCCGGGCTCTCTGTGGCCTTCGATCTGCCCACCCAGATTGGATACGACTCCGACTCGCCGATGGCGCTCGGCGAGGTGGGCAAGGTCGGCGTGGCCATCGACTCCATCGAGGACATGGAGCGGCTGTTTGCGGGCATCCCACTCGATCGCATCTCGACCTCGATGACAATCAACGCCACCGCCAGTACTCTGCTGGCGCTCTATGTGGCGGTGGCCCGGCGGACTGGCGCGGAGGTCAGGAAGCTCTCCGGCACCATCCAGAACGACATCCTGAAGGAATATATTGCTCGCGGCACCTATATCTACCCGGTGCGGCACGCCATGCGCGTCGTCACCGACGTGTTTGCCTGGGCGGGTGAGAACCTGCCGGAGTGGAACACGATCTCCATCTCGGGCTATCACATGCGGGAGGCCGGATCGACGGCCGCCCAGGAGGTCGCCTTCACTCTCGCCAATGGCATGACGTATGTTCAGGCGGCAATCGACGTGGGACTGGCCGTGGACAGTTTCGCGCCCCGCCTCTCCTTCTTCTTCAATGCGCACAATGATTTTCTGGAGGAGATCGCGAAATTCCGGGCGGCGCGGCGAATCTGGGCGGGCATCATGCGCGATCATTTCGGCGCGAAGAACCCGCGCTCGTGGATGTTGCGCTTCCACACGCAGACGGCCGGATCGACATTGACGGCGCAACAGCCGGAAAACAATATCGTCCGCACCGCGATCCAGGCGCTGGCTGCGGTTCTGGGCGGGACCCAATCGCTGCACACCAATGGCTACGATGAGGCGCTGGCGCTCCCCACCGAAGAAGCTGCGCGCATCGCATTGCGCACGCAGCAGATCATCGCTTCGGAATCCGGCGTCGCCAACACCACCGATCCGTTTGCGGGATCGTATTCGATTGAATCGCTGACGAATGAAGTCGAGCGCCAGGTGAGGTCTTATTTCGATCGCATCGAAACAATGGGCGGCATGCTGGCGGCCATCGAGAACGGATGGGTCCAGCAGGAGATCCAGAATGTCGCTTACGATCACCAGCGAGCCGTGGATGCGCAGCAGGCGATCGTGGTCGGCGTCAACCGATTCACGCGCGACGATGAGCCGCCCATCCCCACTCTCCACATCGATGAAGAACTGGAACGGAACCAGGTGGAGCGGGTGCGTGCGCTGCGATCGCGGCGCGATCCAAAACCCTGGCAAACAGCCCTGAATCGCGTGCGCGATCATGCCCGTTCCGGCGCCAACCTGATGCCTTCGATTCTTGAAGCCGTGGAAGCCAGGGCCACCGTCGGCGAGATCGCCTCTACGCTTCGGGAGATTTTCGGCGAGTATCGCGAGAGCGTAACGGTGTAATCTGCGGTCTCCGGAGTCATTCCGGTGGACATCACAGCGGGCCTGCTTCTTTTCCGGAGAACTATGAAACGTCTGGTCCTTCTCCTCATTGTGTTCATGAGTCCCGCAGCTTTCGCCGCTGCCCACCCGGTGGCGTTGTTCTACATGACCAACGACCCGGCGTCGATTCGGGATTTCTTTGCCCACTCCTCGCAGATCGACCTCCTGGTTCCCACCTGGTATCAGGTGGACGAGAACGGGCTCGTGACCGGCGCCCCGGAGCCCGCCGTCCTTAGGCAGGCACAGAGTGAGAAGCTGCCGGTGATGCCGATTGTGGCGCTGTTCAACAAAACAAAATTTCATGTGCTGGCCATGGACCCTGCCGCTCAGGCCCTGATGAACGAGGCGCTGGTTCGGGAATGCAAGCTGCACGGCTACGTCGGCTTTCAGTTCGATCTCGAGAACGTGTCGTGGACCGATCGCGACGCCTTATCGGCGCTGGTGAAGAGGACGGCAGACGCGCTCCACGGTGCAGGACTGCAACTAAGCATCGCAACGGTCCCGAATGCCCCGGGATATCCGGGCAGCGGCGGGTTTGCGAAATGGATCTACACTGACTGGCGTGGCGCCTACGATCTCGCGGCTCTGGCGAAATCAGTGGATCTGATCTGCCTGATGACCTACGACCAGAACACCCGCTGGACCACTCCCGGTCCCGTGGCGGGCTGGCAATGGACCCTGGACAACATGAAATACGCCCTGCAGTTCGTCCCGAAAGAGAAGCTTTCGCTGGGTATTCCGCTCTACGGATACCACTGGTATGCCGGGGCACCGGTGATTGGACCTCCCGCGAAGGAAGGCGAATTGGTCAGCGAAAAGCCGAATCCGACCGCTGACTACATCGGTGCACCCGATGCCGAGTTGCTGGCGCGCGACTGGGGCGGCAGGATTCAGTGGGATGCGGACGATCACACCGCGTGGTTCTACATCAACCGCGATCAGATGCGCGAGTGGGTCTTTTTCACCGATTTGCGAACCTTCCGGGATCGCTATGATCTGACCCAGCAGAATGGTCTGGAAGGTTTCTGCTCGTGGGTTCTTGGCCAGGAGGACCCGCAGATCTGGACCGTCCTGCCCCAGCGCCAATCCAGCGAAGGGCATGCGCAGGGCAACAGATGAGCGCGAAGATTCTCCGCCGATGGCTCTCTGGCGGTGCGCTGTTGGTCGCGTGCGGGGCGCTTTGGGGGCAGGCGCAGCCGAACTTTGTGGACCTGAAGCCCTCGCCGCAACAGGTAGCGTGGCAGGACCTGGAATTCGGCGTGATCATCCACTTCTCCACCAACACGTTCCTGGATCGCGAGTGGGGCGATGGAACCGCCAGTCCCGCGGTCTTCAATCCCACAGCGTTCAATCCCGATCAGTGGATGCAGGCGATTCGTGCCGCCGGAGCGAAGTATGTTGTCGTGGTTGCCAAACATCACGACGGTTTCTGCCTATGGCCCACCGCGCAGACCGAGTACAGCGTGAAGTCCAGTCCCTGGGAGAACGGGCATGGCGACGTGGTTGGCGATGTGGCGAACGCGGCGAGGAAATACGGCCTGAAGTTCGGCATCTATCTCTCTCCCTGGGATCGTCATGATCCGCGCTATAAGGACTCCGCGGCCTACGACCGCTATTACGAAGCGGAAATGTCGGAGCTGGCGACGAACTATGGCGATCTCGTGGAATGGTGGCTCGATGGAGCCGGCAGTGCCGGCCACGTATACGACTTCAGGAAGTACCTTGAGACGCTGCGCACCTATCAGCCGAACACGATTGTTTTCGCCGATACCGGGCTGTTCGAGTATGGCGATGCGCGCTGGGTGGGGAACGAAGATGGATTCGTCCCTTACGAAGACTGGGACGCGATCGACCGGCATGGATACGTGCGCTGGCGCCCGGTGGAAGC
>JBAUZR010000444.1:0-9065 GCA_049585375.1 Acidobacteriaceae bacterium | reverse complement strand
AAGATGGCACGTTCACCAGCACGGAGCGACGCATTCAGCGGCTTTATCAGGCGCTCGAGCCGCTGGGAGAGAGCCGGCCCGACTGGCAGATCATCATGCAGATCGCGAACCGGCTCGGCGCCAACTGGCAGTATGCGGGGCCGGCGGAGATTTACGAGGAAATCGCCGCGCTGACGCCGATGTTTGCAGGCGTCACCTACGAGCGGCTCGAAGGATATAAGACGTTGCAGTGGCCGGTGGCGGCGGATGGCTCGGATCAGCCGCTGCTGTACACACAGACGTTCGCGTTCCCTGACGGGAAGGCCAGGTTTTTCCCGCTTGCCTGGTCAGAGCCGACGGATCAGCCGGATGCGCAGTACGATCTGCACCTGAACAACGGGCGTTTGCTGGAACATTTCCACGAAGGAAACCTGACCTACCGAACGGAGGGGATCCGGGAGAAGACGCCATGCACGTTCGTCGAGGTTTCGCCGGAGCTTGCAAAGGAGCGCGGCATCGAGAGCGGGCGGTGGGTGGAGCTGACGTCCCGCTACGGCGAAGTGAAGGTGCAGGCGCTGGTGACCGATCGCGTAAAGGGCATGGAGATGTACATGCCGATGAACTCGACGGACGAGCCGGTGAACCGGCTGACCAGCAGCCACACGGATAAGGTGACCCATACGCCGGCGTACAAGGAAACCTCGGTGCAGATGAAGGTGCTGCCCGAGTTTGGAGCCAATCCTCTCCCGCGCACGAATTCGCGATGGGGGCATCCCACACCGCAAGCCGGAGTCGAGGTGGAGCGGAAGTGGAAGCGCGCCGATTATCACGAACCGGGCAACGGTTTGGTACAGATTCAGGCTGCAGGGGCTGGCAATAAGAGCTCATAGCGCGGGAGACGCAGAGCTGGCAGGGAGACGGATATGGCACAACCGATCGCATTAGAGATTCCGCCGCGCGATGCGCGGAAGGAACTGGTGGCTCGCCTGGAAAAGGCGCCGGCGGAACACGCAGAGGCACTGCTGGATGCGTATGAGCTGATCGAGCAGGCGCACGAGGCGGGCGTCTTCGAGGTGCTGCGCGGCGTGCTGAGCGCGAAAGATCATGTGGTGGAGGCCGTGGTTAAGGAGACCGAGACCCCGGCGGCGATCCACGCGCTGCGCAACGCGATCATCTTCGGGAAAATAATGGGCGCGATGAACCCGGACCTGATGGAGTGCTTTGCCGCGGCTGTGACTGAAACCCTGGGCACCGAGCGGCGGCCGGTCATCGAGCCGCCCGGATTGCTTTCGCTGCTGGGTCAGTTCCGGCGCCCGGAGCTGCGAAGAAGCGTGGCACTGATCAATCGATTTCTTGAAACGCTGGGCACGCGTTTGAAAGAGAAGGGCTGCCCCCCCGGCCCGTCGCAGACGCGAAGGTCGTGAGTCAGGTCCAGGAAAGGGCAACCATGTCCGACAACAGGCGCTGGGGGATCGCCCTGGCGGGTGTACTGATGCAGATCGCGCTGGGCGCGGTCTATGCGTGGAGTGTGTTTCGCACCCCACTGGTCAAGGCATTCCACTGGTCGATCTCGGAGGTGACACTCACCTTCACGATTTGTGTTTTCGTACTGGGCTTCGCGGCGTTTTTGGGCGGACTGTGGCTGAACCGCAGCGGACCGCGGCCGGTGGCGCTGACGGCGGGCGTTCTTTACGGACTAGGCGTATTTCTGGCGAGCTTCTCGGCGCACCATCTTTACTGGCTGTACTTCTCCTACGGAGTGATCGGCGGTACGGGACTGGGGCTGGGCTACATCGTTCCCGTGGCGGTGCTGCTGAAGTGGTTTCCCGACAAGCGCGGGCTGATTACCGGCATCGCCGTGGGCGGCTTTGGCGCCGGGGCCCTGGTAACGGCGCCGGTGGCGCAGCGGCTGATCGCGAATGTGGGCGTGCTGCATACGTTTGCGTATCTGGGAATCGCGTACCTCATCGTAGTGGTGGCGACGGGCTGGTTCATGCAGAATCCGCCAGCGGGCTATGCGCCGCCCCTGTGGGTGCCGAGCGAGACCCAGGTGAGGCAGCGGTCGCTGGAAGATTACACGCTGGGCCGCGCGCTCGGGACGTGGCAGTGGTGGGCGCTGTGGCTGGCGCTCTTCCTGAACACCTCGGCTGGAATTTCGGTGATCTCGCAGGAGTCGCCGATGTTTCAGGAGATCGCCAAAGTCTCAGCGGTGGTCGCGGCAGGGATGGTCGGAGTGGCGAGCATCGGGAATGCTGTGGGGCGCGTGTTCTGGGCGTGGGTTTCGGACGGCATCACCCGGCGATGGACGTTTGTGGCGATGTATCTGATCCAGGTTGGCCTGTTCTGGTTCATGCCGAATGTCGCACAGGCGACAATGCTCACGGCTCTCGTGTTCATCATTCTCATGTGCTACGGCGGCGGGTTTGGAACCATGCCGGCCTTTGCGGCCGATTATTTTGGGGCGAAAAACATCGGTCCAATCTATGGGCTGATGCTGACGGCATGGGGATTCGCGAGCGCCTTTGGACCACTGCTGATCGCGCACCTGCGCCAGGTGGGGACATCGTTCGCGCATGGACTGCACATCATCGCCGTGATCATGCTGGTGTCGATCCTTGTGCCGCTGATCGTGCGGCCGCCAAGCACGCTGGTAAAGGTGAAGGAGTAGCCGATGGAGGACGATCTCCCTGCGTCGCTGGGGGAGACGAAGGGGCGACCGGTCAAAAATTCTATTTAATTCGGAATTAAGAGTCCCGGGCCGGTTTATCCCCGTCTATCGTGCCGTTAGCCTGGGACTCCGTCATCGACGAGCCTTTTGCCGTTGACTCGGCGAATAACGGGTCATCAGGAAGGGCCGTATCTGCCCACTATTTATAATGTAGCTAATCACTCGTGGAAGTCCTTTCCAATCTTGCCTGGATCGCCGTCGCTCTCACCCTGTGGAGCATGTGGCTGACCGAACGACGCCGCCGGCGGGGAGGATCGCTGCTGCCTGGACTCGGCGTGCAACTGTCGGCGCTTGCGGTGCTGACCTTCATCCTGTTGCCGGTGATTTCGCTTTCCGACGACCTGCAGGCGTCGCGTAATCCCGCTGAAGTGGAGCGCACCTGCATCAGGAACGATCAGCATTTGCTGCGGCCTGACGCCGTACCCCCGGTGCCGGCGGCACTCACGGTCGTCTTCAGCTTTCTTCTGCTGGCTTCTCCACGCACCATTGCGTTTCTGTCGGCCCCTTCTCTTCCGCGCAGTGAGTGGGCAGCGCACGTCCGTGTCTTCACATCCCGACCTCCTCCCATCGCCTGAACGGCTCCCTTCGTTTTTTCAGTTGTATTTTCAGCACGATCGCCCCCGGGGCGATGAATGGATATCCGCTATGAGACTTCGCCTCTTCGGGGCTGGGCTCCTCCTTCTTCTGCCGCTCGCCTGGATACCGGCGCACGCACAATCGCCCGCGCCCATGACTCTGCAGCAGGTCCTGGACGTAGCCCGTGCGAAAAATCCCGGCCTGCTCTCCGCCGAACAGCATGTGATCGCGACCAAGGCGTCAGAGATCACCGCTGGACTGCGGCAGAATCCGACATTCACCGTCTCCGGCGCCAACACCACGCTGCCGGCCGATAATCCAAGCAGCCCGTATACCTATGTCGGCAATGTTTCCCGGCTGTTTGAGCGTGGACAAAAGCGCCGCTGGCGCCTGGATGCGGCCACAGCTACCACGGCCGTTACCCGCAGCCAGTACAACGACCAGGAGCGGCAGCTGGTTCTGCAGGTGAAAGATGCATTCACGAATATGCTGGCGGCCAAAGCCGCTCTGCAGGTGGCCGAGGATAACCTCAACAGCTACCGCCAGACCGTGGATCTGAGCAGAGTGCGCGTCAACGCCGGCGACATCAGCAAGACCGATTTTGAGCGCATCGACCTGCAACTGGCGGAATTCGAGTCCGACGATGACAACGCGCGGCTCGATCTTGTTCAGGCCAGCGACTCTTTGCAACTGCTGATGGGAATTGAGAAGCCCTCGCCGTCCTTTGATATTGCCGGTTCGCTCGCGCCGCCTGAGGTTACCCAGAGCCTTCCACAGATAGAACAGCAGGCGCTGGCCGCGCGGCCTGATTACCTCGCGGCGCGCCAATCCGTCACGCTCGCCGATGCCAATGTGAAGGTCGCCGACTCTCAGGGCACAACCGATCCCACGATCGGTGGGGAATATGAGCGCCTCGGCGTCTTCAACAGCGCCGGATTTCAGGTCTCGATCCCGGTGCGCATCTTCGACCGCAACCAGGGCGAAAAGGAGCGAACCCGCTATGAGGCGCAGTCTTCCCGCCTTGCTGAAACGGAGGCGCGCAACCAGGTGCTCAACGACGTCGATCAGGCCTGGGCCAGCTACCTCGAGGCCATCGATATCGCCAAACGGTACAACAATCACTATCTGGCTGAGTCGGATCACGTCCGCTCCAATCTCGAATACAGCTACCGCCATGGCGGCACCACTCTCCTGGATTATCTCGACGCGCTGCGCGATTACCGCCAGGTCCACCTGGACGCTCTAACCGCCAACCAGCAGGTATGGCTCAGCCTGCATCAGCTCAGCTTCGCTGCCGCCACGGAGATCGTTCCATGAACAAGCTCGCCATTCGCAGCGCCGCCCTTCTTGCCGCGCTCTCGATCGCAGGGTGCCACGGCAGCGAACCGCCCGCAGCCACCCCAACGCCGAAGCAGCAGGTCGTGGATACGGTCACCGTCCATCGCAAAGAAGTCGCTGCCCAGCTGACCCTCCCTGCGCGGATCACCGCCAATCCCACGACCTTGGTGCATATCTATCCCCTGATCAGCGGGCGCGTCCTCTCGCTCCGCATTCTTCCCGGCCAGGAGGTTCATAAAGGTCAAACCATCGGCACCCTGCAGAGCAGCGATGCCGCCCAGGCGCGTTCCGACTATGAGAAGGCGAAGATCGAAGCCGATCGCGCCGATCTGCAGCTGAATCGGGCCAAAGAACTGCTGGCTCACGATGTGATGGCGCAAAAAGACTTCGACGACCTGAAAGCTCTGGACGCTGCGGATCACTCCGAACTCGACCGCACCCGGCAGACCTTGCAAATGCTCGGATTCAACGAAACCGACACCTCCGACATTGTGCCCATCACCGCACCGATCTCCGGAGTCGTGCTCGACGTGGGTACCGGACCCGGCGAACTGCAGCGCTCGCTCGATAACGCCACGGCCATCGCCACCATCGCGAACATCGATTCGATCTGGGTGGTCGGCGATTTGTATCCTCGCGACCAGAGTAAGGTTCACTTCGGGCAGCCCGCTGCCATCACTGTGAATGGCTACCCTGGCATGACGCTGCATGGCACGGTGGCTAACATCTCGGATGCGGTCGATCCCACTTCCCTCACCCTCAAGGTCCGTGTCGTGCTGCCCAATCTCCAGCACCGCCTCAAGCCCGACATGTACGCCAATATGACGCTCACCGGCTCCACTCAGAACGTCATTGAGGTGCCCGCCACCGCTGTCATCCAGAACGGTCATGAGACCTTCGTCTTCGTCCAGACCGCGCCGGGCAAATACGAGCGCCGCAATGTAACCCTGGCGGACACGGGCACGGAAACCGACGATGTGGCGCAGGGCCTCAACGACGGCGATACCGTCGTGAGCCAGGGAGCAGAGCTTCTGCGCGAAGCGGAGGACCAGTAGCCATGCAGGCTCTTATCCGGACGCTGCTCCGCTATCGCAACGTTGTGCTCATCGTCTTTGTGGCGATTCTGGTCATCGGCGGCTACGCCTTCACCAAGCTCGACATCGAAGCGTATCCCGATCCATCCCCGCCCATGGTCGAGTTCATCACCCAGAATCCCTCCTGGTCGGCCGAGGAGATGGAGCAGCAGGTCACCATTCCGCTGGAGACCGGACTCAACGGCACACCGGAGCTCGATCAGATCCGCTCCATCAGCATATTCGGCCTCAGCGATGTGAAGATGTACTTCTCCTTTGACAGCAGCTACTTCGTCGATCGCCAGGAAGCGCTCAATCGCATCGCCCAGGTCACGCTTCCCAATAACCTGCAGCCGCAGCTTTCGCCCGAATCGCCGGTCGGCGAAATCTACCGCTATCAGCTCACCGGCCCCGGTTATTCACTGAACGAGCTCAAGGCCACACAAGACTGGCTTCTGGTTCGCGAGATGAAGCAGGTGCCGGGCATCATCGACGTGGCCACCTTCGGCGGAACCACCCGCCAGTACCAGGCGGAAGTCGATCCCAATAAGCTTCTGACTTACGGCGTCAACATCACCCAGGTTGTGAACGCCGTACAGAACAGCAACGCCAATGCCGGCGGCAATTACCTCACCATCGGCAGCCAGAGCGTGAACGTTCGCGGCATCGGCCTGCTGCATTCGATCGACGATATGCGGCACATCGTGGTGGCCGAGCATAACGGCGTCCCGGTTCTGCTCAGCGACGTGGCCGACGTCCGGGAAGGGCATCAGCCGCGTTTGGGCAAAGTGGGCCGCGAGGTCAACGGGCACGACGATCCGGACATCGTGGAAGGCATCGTGCTGCTGCAGAAGGAAGCCAAGTCTCTGCCGGCCCTCGCTGCGCTCCGGCAGAAGATCAATACTCTGAACCACGGAAACCTGCTGCCGCCCGGCATGCACATCAGCACCATCTACGACCGCACCCGGCTCATCCATATCACCACCGATACGGTGCGCCACATCGTCATCATGGGGCTGCTGCTGGTCACGCTCGTGCTCCTGAGCATGCTCGGCGACTGGCGGATCACACTCATCGCCGCTGTCACCATTCCCTTTGCCGTGCTGGTCGCCTTCAGCCTCATGGTTCTCACGAATCAGTCGGCCAACCTGATCTCCATCGGCGCAATCGACTTCGGCATTCTCGTCGACGCTTCTATCGTCGTCCTCGAAAGCGTCTACCGCCGGGTTTCGCGGCGCGTCGAGGGTGAGGAGATTCAGGAGCTGATTCTCGCCGGCGTCGCCGATTCGGCCAAGCCCGTCCTCTTCGCCACACTCATCATCCTCGTCGCGTTCATCCCTCTCTTCACCATGCAGGGCGTTCCGGGCAAGATCTTCGCCCCCATGTCCGTCACCTACGGATTCGCCCTCACCGGCGCGCTCATTTTTGCGCTGATCTTCGCTCCGGTGCTGGGATCGCTGGCGGTGCCCGATCAGATTCAACACGAGACGAAGGAAACCTGGCTCAGCGCCTTCTTCCACCGCCACTATGACAGCGGACTTCGTCGCGCTCTCCGCTTCCCGGTCATGGCCTGGATCATTGCCCTCGCCGCGCTCCTTGGGGCCGGCGTCCTCTTCCATTTCGTGGGGGGCGAGTTCATGCCCGCTCTCGAAGAGGGCAACCTCTGGATCCGCGCCGACATGCAGCAGGACATCTCCTTCCAGGCTTCGGAGAAAATGGCCGATGACATCCGCGCCACGCTGCACGCGTATCCCGAGATCACGCAGATCGTCTCGCAGATGGGCCGCCCTGACGACGGAACCGACGTCAGCACCTTCAACAACATTGAGTTTCTCGCCGATCTGAAGCCCACTTCGCAGTGGCGTTCGCAATTCCACGGAAGCAAAGAAGAGCTGATCGCCGCCATCTCGAAGAGCTTTCAGCAATATCCCGGAGTTGATTTCAACTTCTCACAGAACATTCAGGACAATGTCGAGGAGGCGATGTCGGGCGTCAAAGGCGAGAATTCGCTTAAGCTCTTCGGCAACGACTTCGACCAGCTGACACGTATTGCCGACCAGATCTCCGGCATCATGAAACAGGTTCCCGGCATTACCGACGTGGGCGTGTTTGACGTCACCGGCCAGCCCAGCCTGATGGTTTCCATCGACCGGCTGAAAGCCGCGCGCTATGGCCTGCAGCCGCAGGACATCAACAATGTCGTGCAGGCCGCCGTGGGTGGCGCGCCCGTCACCCAGATCATCGACAACGACCGCCGGTTCGATTTCGCCGTTCGCTATGGGCCCCAGTACCGCAGTACGCCCCAGGAAATCTCGCAAATCCTGTTGCCCACGCCCGATGGCGGCCAGGTGCCGCTCGGTTCGGTGGCGGATGTGAGCATTCGTAACGGAGCCTTCATGATTTACCACGAGGGCGGGCGCCGCTATATCCCCATCAAATTCAGCGTACGCGGGCGCGACCTGGCCAGCGCCATTCAGGACCTGCAGAGCCGTCTTGCGGATCAGGTTCATCTGCCCAGCGGTTACGAATATACCTGGGCGGGAGAGTTCGACAGCCTCCGCAAGGAGCAGCAGCGGCTCGCGGTCATCATTCCCGTCAGCCTTGCCGTGATCCTGGTGCTTCTTTACATCCAGTTCCGCGCCTTGCGCGATGCGTTTATTGTGATGGCCACGCTGCCCTTCGCTGCGATTGGAGGCATCCTGTCGCTGTTCATCACACGAACGCCCTTCAGCATCTCCGCGGCGGTCGGCTTCACGTCACTGACCGGCGTCGCGACTCTGGGCGCCGTCGTCTTCCTTTCGGGAATCCGCCGGGCTCAGCGCGAGGAAGGTTTCGATGCTGGTCTGGAGAAGGGCTGCCTGGACGAGATGCGCCCCGTGGTGATGGCCTGCATGGCGGCGGGGCTGGGACTGCTGCCGGCTGCGGTCGCCTCCAGTATCGGCGCTCAGGCGCAGCAGCCACTGGCGCGCGTTGTGGTCGGCGGCATGATCACCACCGTGTTCGCAATCCTGTTTGTGATGCCGCTGCTCATTCGCAGCTTCCCCCCGCGTGAGGTATCGCCGCGCGATTTTGGTGACGTGGATCTGGGCGCCTAGGAATCAGCCTGTGAGGACGTATTGCCGCGGCTGTCAGTTTGAGCCATCGGGGGCGCTCGTCTGCTGGGCGCGCTTCTTCGCCAGCTTTTCGGCGCGTTTCTTCGCGAGGCGCTGCCCGATATCCGGCCAGAACTCGGCAATCTCAGCGCCCACGATGCCCTCGTAGGTCACGCTGGCGCCACGGCCCATGGTGAGCCCGAATCCGCGCTGGCTGGCTGGATAGTAAAGATTGGAAATCGCCCCGCCAATGAAATTTCCGGCCACGTTGGCGTAGTT
>JBAUZR010000443.1:0-2106 GCA_049585375.1 Acidobacteriaceae bacterium | reverse complement strand
ATTGGAAGCGACGGATTGACTACCAAAAGGAAAGGAACATTTACGATGATTGCGACTGGCGCGAAATCGTGGACAAAATCGAAATTGAGGTGTGCGTAAAGGCTGGCGTTTACTGCGTTCGCACCGGTCGCCATTAGCAACGTGTATCCGTTGGCGGGGGTCGTCGCGACATACTGGGCAGCGATGCTGCTGCCTGCGCCGGGGGCGACTCTCAACGATGAATTGCTGGCTAAGTCGCTCGGAAAGGTGCTCACCCACAATGTGCGCGACCACGTTTGGTCCGCCACCCTCAGGGAAACCAACAATGACATGTACAGGCCGCGTCGGATAATCGATAGCGAATGCGTGTCGGAGCGTTACCGGTAAAGCGGTGGCGCCAGCGATCAGACCGAGAAGATCTCGACGAGCTATTTTCATAACAAGCCCCTAATCTTACTGCGTCATGAACGATTTCGCTGCGGGCATCTCTGGATTTGAGCGGCGCAGCAGGGACATCGCGACAGCGTCCTGACCAGTGCAACGATTAATCGCCGGCGCATGGTGGGGATCGAATTCGGGATATGGCGTTCAGGCCGCAAGGGCGGAACCTCTGGGTCGATAACCGTTGGGTACGGCAGGTTGCGGGAACAGCGTGGTGGAACGAGGTCCACAGGGGGGAATCGTCTCCCTCTCGGAGATCAGGAATCCATAGGCTGCGATGCACAGCGTGGCGTGGTGATGGAAGCCGCGCCATCCGCGCCCTTCGAAATGCCCGAGCCCGACCTCCTGCTTGAGCTCCTGATAGTCGCGCTCAATGCGCCAGCGCAACTTGGTCATGTCCACCAGCGAGCGGAAGGTAATGTCTTGCGGAAGCGTTGAGAGCCAGTATTTGGTCGGCGCGTCCTCGCCCTTTGGCCACTCGATCAGCAGCCATTCTTCCGGCCGGCTGGCGGTGAGCTTGTAATCATGATGCGCGACACGAACACGCACGCGCGCAAAGCGCGAGGACAGGCGCTCGGCCGCACCTTCTCGCCATTCGATCTTGCGCCAGGCGCGCTTGGGCAAGCCGAGCGCGAGTTCCTTGACCGAGATCGGTTGATGCTCAACGTCGCGGCGAATGAGCTTCGGATGTCGGCCGCGGCCCGACCATTTTTTCGGTGGCAGCGGCCCTGTGCCGGATGCCCACACGGTCGTCTGCGGCATGATGCCGGCCACATAACACAGCGCCAGCGCGCTGACGCCGGCGCGCAGATCTGTGTTGCAGCCGTAACCCGCGTCCATCAACACCACGCCGCGAGCAAGGCTGGCCTTGCAGGCCGCCTCGATCTGCTCCAGCGCGATCTCGGGCTTGGTCTTGAAGCGGATGTCCTCAGGCACGCCCGACTTGCGCCGACGTTTGCTGTCCTCTGCCCAGTCTTCCGGCAAATACAGACGGTAGGCCACCGGCAGGCTCGCGTGGTGATTGGCTAAAGACAGCGACACCGCCACCTGACAGTTGTCCTGCTTGCCAAGCTGGCCGCAATATTGCCGTGCCACGCCAACCGAGTGCTCGCCCTTCTTCGGAAAACCGGTGTCGTCGATGATCCACGCTTCAATCGGCCCCTGACGCTCAATCGCCGGCAGCACCATGTCGCGCGTCTTGGCCAAAACCTTTTCGTCCGACCAAGCCGCGTTGCCGACGAAATGCAGCAGCGACTGATGCTGTGCCGCCGTCCGCCCAGGCGCCGTCACCGCCGCCATTGGCTCGACGCTCTTGCGCTCGCACGGCATCATCAGCCCGAGGCAATAATCTCGCAACGGGCTGGCACGGTCCGCGTGACCAATAACGCTCACAAGCCCCTCGACATAAGCCGAAAACCGCGATTCACTGTCGCCAACTGCTCGGAGATCCATATCAGCCTCCATCTGCTGATGACTGAATCTCTCCGCTTATCTGAATCGGACCGTGTGTCGGCTGCGACTTTCTGACTCAGTAAGACTACGAGGCCAATAAAGTAGGGGAGCATGTTCGCGAGCTTGGCATCCCGAACTTCCGGGTTGCGACGGTGACGACAACACCGGAGCGGGTCGAACAGATGATCGAGGTCCAAAAGGAAATGACGAACGGGCGCGGGTCAAACATGTTCC